>CAZARO010000104.1:0-10062 GCA_964487165.1 uncultured Solibacteraceae bacterium
TGGTTGCCTGGCCGGCGGAATACGGCGTTACCGGTGTGAAGACCTTCATCGTGAATCACCACGGCATTGTGTACGAGAAAGATCTGGGGCCGACTACCGCCACGCTGGCTCGCCAGATTACGCAGTTCAATCCCGATAAGACGTGGCACGCGGTGGAGAAGGAATAGGCCAGCTTCTGAAACTTTGAGAAGCTCAGTGGGGCAGGTTGGCGACCCGGTCCGCAGCATCGATAGCTCGGAAGGCCGATTGCCAATCGGCCGCAGGATGCCATCCTGCCCCACTTGGTGCACTCTCTACCAAGTCGCTGAAAGCTTCCTACTTACCTGTCTCCCCAGCTGTATCCCAGCCACACCATTCCGGTGATCACCGCGCTGCTGCCGAACTGTGTCAGATTCGGAATGTAGTGAATATTGAATTCCGGGCGAATGAAGATGTGGTCGGTGACAAACACATCCACACCTACGCCACCGTGCACGTTGAGGTGGTTGGCGCTCTGGAAGTACTGCGATTCGTTCGAACTGCCGAGCGCCGAGGTGGATGAGCCCTGCTCGTAGAACTTCAGATTTGCGCCGCCGATGCCGGCCTGAAGCTTGAGGTCAAATTTCTTGGTGCTGATCGGCATGTAGATACCGTTGAAATCGTACAGCGTCATGCGGGATTGGACGGATAACGAAGTCAGCCCCTGTTGCGCGGCGGACGCATTCAGGTTGACGTAAGTCTCTTTGGCCGGCTGGAAAGCAACCTCCGCTCCAAAGCCTAATTTTTTCTTGAGCATCAGGTCGCCACCGAAGCCCAGCATCACGCCGCTGAGCGAAGGAGTTGACACGCAAGGCGGCGCTTCCGCGGCGTTGGGGCAGGTGTTCAAGTTCTGGTCTACCTGGGTGGAACTGGCCGAGTCGTGGATCGCGCCGACTCCGAAGTTGAGGTCGAATGCGCTCTGGGCGCTGGCCAATGGAACGCAACAGGACAGCACGAAAAGTAGTGGAAGGTAGTGGGAAATGCGTCTCACGTCAAAATCTCCTATGGTGTTGCAGAATTGCAAACTGCTTACTATCTTAAAACGAATGATGCCACCCAAACTGTTAGTTTTCCATGCTTTGCCAATGCAAAGCCGGTTCAAAGCATGGGACGCAGCACGTACCGCCTTGGTTTCATAGCCTTTGTAGCTAACGCTCAGCTAACGCTTCTGGCAATGCGGGCAAAAGTGTGAGGATCTTTGCGTTACCAGCACCCGCCGGATAGGTGTGCCGCAACGCACACAAGGTTCGCCGGTGCGCTGGTATACACGGTGGCTGAATTGAAAGAACCCCTGGCGCCCCTGCGCATCCACGTAGTCGGAAATGGAGGAGCCACCGGCGTCGATGGCTTCGCCGAGCACTTCCCGCAGGGCTTCCCAGAGCTTCCGGGGGCGCTCCCCGCGCAGTCGGCGGGCGATGGCCAGCGGATGAATGCCGGCGCGAAACAACGCCTCGTCGGCGTAGATATTTCCCACTCCACGGAGGAAGCGCTGGTTCAGCAGCAGGGCCTTGATGCGCGTCTTGTGGCGTTTCAGGGCGGCCGTGAAGTCGGCTAGCGAAATCTCCAGCGGTTCCGGCCCCAGGCGGGAGACGCGCGCCGGAAATTCGGTGCTCCACTGAAAGCTGCCGAACTGCCGGCTGTCATCGAACAGCAGGACGCCTTCGTCGAGCGTCAATATGGCGTGCGTGTGCTTGCCGGCGGGGCCGCCCAGAAGCAGACGGCCGGTCATGCCGAGGTGAATCGTAAGGTAGCCGCCGCCCTCGAGGGGCATGACGATGAACTTGCCGTAGCGCCGGATGGCAGCGATCCCACGGCCCGCGAGAGCGGCCGCCATCTGGTCCGGGTCGCCGCCGCGCAGCACGCGCAGGGAACGAAATTCGACCGATACGATCCGCCGCCCCACCAGCGGGGCGAGGGAGCGCACCACTGTCTCAACTTCCGGTAGTTCGGGCATGTGGTTCCTTACGGGAGAGAGCTTTCAGCTTTCGCGGGCTGAAGCCCGCGCCACCGGGCTTTGGCCATTCAATCATGCAGTCGGCTAGAAGGGTGGGGCAGGCAATCGTGCCTGCAGGCGGCCTTTCAGGCCGCCGCTGAATCGGAACAGACCACTCACGAGTTCGCAAGTATTTTCTCCGGCTTCGTGCCTCGCAGGCATCGTGCAGCAAAGCCCGAAAAAGTCCGGCTCGCGACAGAGGGGCCGGCTGAGAGCCGTGGGCGCCCTCTGGGCACAGCCAGGATTGGCTGCCCCACGAAAGGCCAAAGCCGAGTCGCGGGCTGAAGCCCGCGCCACCGGTGGGGTGGGCTTCAGCCCGCCATAGCCGATTACGAATCGGCTGCAGGATACCATCCTGCCGCACCGAGCACAGCCACCCCCGCCAATTCACGCCGGGCGTTCGAGCGCATTTCTGGCGGCTCGCGCCGGCGGACGCCCGATGCCGGTATAGTCGAAGCCAGCCTCGCGGGCAGCGTCCGGGGAGAAGAGATTGCGGCCGTCCACCAGAATGGGGCGTGCCATCGTCCGTGCCAGCTTGGGGAGATCGAGTTCGTGGAATTCGCGCCATTCGGTCACCAGCACCAGGGCATCGGCATCCGCTGCCACGTCCGGCGCCGATTCGCAGAAGCGAATCCGCAAATCCGGCCGCTGCGCGCGGCAGGCAGGCATGGCGATCGGGTCATAAGCTTTCACCCGCGCTCCTATCTGCAAGAGGCGTTCGGCGATGTGCAGGCTGGGGGCATCGCGCAGATCGTCGGTATCCGGTTTGAAAGCCAGGCCCAGCAGCCCGATGGTGCGGCCTTTGAGGATGAAAAGCTTTTCCTGCAGCTTCTGAATCACCAGTTGGCGCTGCGCCGTGTTGACCTCGATGGAAGCACGCAGCAGGCGGCAATCGTAGCCATATTCGCGCGATGTGTGCAACAGCGCGAGCACGTCTTTACCGAAGCAACTGCCGCCCCAGCCGACGCCCGGCGAGAGGAACTTAGCCCCGATGCGGGAATCCAGGCCGATGCCGGTCATCACTTCCGGGGCCTCCGCGCCCACGTGTTCGCAAATGTTAGCGATCTCGTTGGCGAAGCCGATTTTCATGGCCAGGAAGGCGTTGGCGGCGTACTTGATCATTTCCGCGCTGGTGAGCGTAGTGGCGACCATGCGCACGCGCTCCAGTCCGGCGGGCCGCGGCACTCCCGGAGGCGGGTCGAATTTCTGTTCCACCAGGGGCCGGTACAGTTCCTGCATCACCGCCAGAGTCTCTTTGTCGGCCGCGCCGGTGACGATGCGGTCGGGGTACAGCGAATCGGCGATGGCGCAGCCTTCGCGCAGGAATTCCGGATTGCTGGCCACCCCGAAGCGAATGTGCGACCGCTCGCGCGGCCGCGCGTCATCAATTCCCTCGCGCACCAGGGCCTCCACCAGGTTGCCGCTGCCCACCGGCACGGTGGACTTGTTGACCACCACGCGGAACCGATCGGCGTCCATGGCCGCCCCAATGCTACGGGCGGCGGTTTCGAGGTATTGCAGGTTGGCCTCTCCGCTGGGTAGCGACGGGGTGCCGACGGCGATGAAGATCACATCGCTGGCGGCTGCGGCGGCCGTCAGGTCGGTATCGAAATCGATGCCTCCCCGGGACGCTGCCAGTTGCAGGAGTTCCGCCAGGTACGGTTCGTAGATGGTCAGCTCACCACGCTGCAGGTGGGCTATCTTTACCTCGTCGGTGTCTACACAGGTGACGCGGTGCCCCAGGTAGGCCAGACAGGCCCCCGTGACAGCACCGACATATCCGGTTCCAATTACCGTTACGCGCATGATTGAGTGTGAACGACCTTCAGTTGAGTATAACAAGCGGCGGAATCGCCGTTTCCAGGATTCGCTACAATCAAAGTACTAAGTGGGTGGGATAGGACTATGGCAAACCGCCAGGCGTTGACATAATGCAGACGATTCTCGTAATTGACGACGACGAAAGCCTGCGCGACACCATCGCCGTGATGCTGGAGCAGGAAGGTTTTCGCGCCGTACTGGTGGGCGACGGGCGGAGCGGATTCGATAAGGCGGTAACCCTCAAGCCCGATATGGTGCTGGTGGATCTGCGGCTCCCAGGCATGAGCGGGACGGAAATCTGCAAGCAGTTGCGCGCCGCCGCCGTGAAGACGCCGATCATCGTGCTCAGCGCCATGAACGATGAGATCGACAAGGTGCTGCTGCTCGAAATCGGCGCCGACGACTATGTAGTCAAGCCATTCGGAACGCGCGAACTGATGGCGCGCATCCGCGCAGTGCTGCGCCGTTCCTCGCCGGACTCGCGCAAGGTGGTGCGATTCTCCGATACGGAAGTGGATTTCGAACGGCGCGTGGTCACTCGCAAAGGGGAAGATCTCAAGCTGACCCCGGCGGAATACAATCTGCTGTGCTATTTTCTGCAGAACCCGGACCGGCCTCTTACGCGCGATATGATTTTGAACTCGGTCTGGGGATACGAATTCTTTCCCAATACGCGCACTGTTGACGCGCACGTGGTGAAGTTGCGGCAGAAGCTCGAACCCGACGTCAATTCGCCGCGCCACTTTCTCACCGTCCACGGGGTGGGGTATCGTTTCCTGCCGTGACAGCTTGCCGCGGGTCACCTAGGGGATGAAAGCCTTCGTGGGGCAGGCAATCGTGCCTGCAGGCTGGCTTTCCAGCCGGACGGGCCGTCTGAAAGGCGGCCTGCAGCCAGGATTGGCTGCCCCACATCGAGGCAACGAACTTGAAAGATTTACGTGAGTTTTACGACCAAGCGACCTGGGGATTCGCCCGATAAGCGACAATAACAGGATGCTTCCCGAGGGGGACGTGCCGTCCAACAGGCGACCGGTCCTGGTAGTTGAGGACTCCGAAAACAGTGCCGCGATACTCGAAATCGTGCTCTCGGAAATCCCCGAAGTGACCGTTATGCTGACCCCTTCGGCGTTAGAGGCGTGGCGCATTTTGAGCGGCCACGGCCCGTCCATCCGCGCCATCGTCACCGACCTGAACATGCCTCGCATGGACGGGTTCGAGTTGATCCGGCGGGTGCGCGCGGACGGACGCCTGGCGGCCACGCCGATCGTAGTAGTGAGCGCCGATACCGATCCGGCGACTCCCCGGCGGATCGCGCAACTGGGGGTGGACGCGTTCTTCGCCAAGCCTTTCTCACCCGCCGAGGTACGGCGGAAACTGGAGCAGATTCTCAATGCTACGAACGAATGACGTGGGGCCTCTACCGGCTCAGAATGGCGCCCGAACCTACCGAGCCGCGACCGTCAGGAAGCGGTTTCGGATGCTGACCGTTTTCTTTGCCCTGTCGCCTTCCATACTCCCCGCGCAGACTCCGCCGGACACAGCTGCCATCGTAGAACGGCTCGACCGTCTGGAGCGTGAGAATCGCGCCATGGCGGAGGAAATTCAGGCCCTCCGCGCGGAGTTGACCGCTGCGCACGGCGGCCAGAGCGCTCCCGCCGAAACCCTGGAGGAAAAGGTCGAGACGCAGGGGCAGCGCATCGAGGAACAGGCGCAGACCAAGGTAGAGTCGTCGCAGAAATTCCCCATCACGCTTACCGGCATGGCGCTGGTAAACGCGTTCGTAAAATACAGGCAGAACGGCGGCTCCGATTATCCCACCGCGGCGTCCGCCACTTCCGGCACGGACCGCGCCGGAGCCACCGCGCGGCAGAGCATCATCGGCCTGGAATATAACGGCCCGCAGACTCTCTGGGGCGGCACCGTACATGGGGCCCTCTTCATGGATTTTTATGAGGGATCCGCGCCGCTGGCGCAGTGGATCCGGCTGCGCACCGCCACCATCCAGATGGACTGGAAAACGCGCAGCATCAAATTGGGCGTCGACAAGCCGATTTTCAGTCCGCGCGATCCGGACTCGCTGGCGCAAGTGGGCGTCTCGCCGCTCACCGGCGCGGGAAACCTGTGGCTCTGGATGCCGCAGATTCGCCTGGAGCAGGATATCGCCCTGGGCGATTCGAGCGGCGTGAAGGCGCAGTTCGGCGCGGTGGAAACTCATGAGTCCAACCCCTACGTGGCAACGGCCTCCACGGCTAAAATCGAGGCCGTGCGGCCTGGTCTGGAGGGCCGCGTGATGGCCTGGCACAAGCTGGATGACTACCGGCGCCTGGAAATCGCGGCTGGCTTTCACTTGAGTACTACCCACGCCAATGGCTTCTCCATCCCCTCGAACCTGGTTTCGCTCGACTGGTTTTTCAACCCGTGGAAGCGGGTGGAGTTCAGCGGGGCGTTTTTCTCCGGGCAGAATCTGTCCAACCTGGGAACCGGCGCCGTGAACCAGGGTTATTACCTCTATTACAATTTCGCGGAAGCGATCGACAGCCAGGGGGGATGGGGCCAACTTACTATCCACACGCTGCCCCGCCTGGATTTCCACTTATTCACCGGGCAGCAGGATTATCAAATGACGGAGCGCCCGGGGAGCGTCAGCCGGAACCTGCTGTTCGGCGGCAATTTTTTCTTCCACGTCGCGCCCAACGTTGTGTTCGGGCCGGAAATCACGCAGACGCGGACATCTTATCTGGGTGAAGGACTGCGCATCAACAATCACTATGATATGGCGCTTGCATACTTATTTTGAAGAAGGAGACAGAAGACAGGAGTCAGAAGTCAGAATAAGACCCTCCGCCAGCGTCCGCTGGGGCCGGCTCCATTCTGTCTTCTGTCTTCTAACTTCTGTCTTCCTGTGTGCGCACTTACTGGCGCCATTGCCCTTGCCGGCCGCGCAACTGAAGGGGCAGGTGGAGCTGACTAATTCGAAAGACCCCGCGGTGCGCCGCAATCGCGACTATGCCGGAGTGATCCTCTGGCTGGAACCGGTGGGCCGCAGCGCTCCCGTGCCCACGCCCAAACACGCGGAAATGAAGCAGCAGGATAAGACTTTCAAACCCCACGTGGTGGCCGTTCCGGTGGGCGGCACGGTGGATTTCCCCAATCTCGATCCCTTTTTTCACAACGCTTTTTCGAATTTCGCCGGCCAGCCGTTCGACTTACCGCTGTATCCGCCGGGAACCACCCGCAGCGTGACGTTCCGGCGCCCCGGAATTGTCCGGGTCTTCTGCCAGATCCATTCGCTGATGAGCGCCATAATCGCCGTGGTGGACACGCCGTGGTACGTGGTGACCGCCGAGTCCGGCCAGTTTCGCATCGAGGAAATCCCGCCCGGCGAATATCAACTGCACATCTTCCACGAACGCGCCCTGCCGGAGAATCTCCGTTTTCTGGAGCGCGTCATCGCCATCCCGGACGGCGGACTTACCTTGCCGCTGATCTCCATTTCCGAAACCGGATTTATTCCCGCGCCGCATCTCGATAAGCACGGCAAACCCTATCCGCCGCAGAACGGCTACGGAACAGGAGGACAGTAAGTGCGCTTGCGATTCTCCAGACTTTCGCTGTTGTCGAAAATCCTGCTCTCCACCACCGTGGCCATCACCATTCTGTTCGCCATCACCGGGGAGATCGTGCTGCAGAGCATCACCCACACCATGTCGGCCAGCCTGCAGGATGAAGTGCAGGCCAGCTTTCGCGCCTACACGTCCCTGTGGAAGGCTAAGGCCAACGTGCTTTCTACGGTGAGCCGCATCATGAGCGACATGCCGGAGGTGCGCGCCGCTGTCGGCACCCGCGACCCCGCCACCATCCAGGACAGCCTGGGCGAACTGTGGCTCAAAGTCTCCGATGAGAACGCCTTTTTCCTGGTTACCGACCCCGAAGGTAAGGTCAGCGTGTCCCTGGGCGGTAAGACCAGTCTTACCCTCCCCGTGGGAATTGTGCAGGAGGCCACCGAATGCTTCCCCGAACAGGCGGATGGATTCTTCGCGCAGAACGGCGAGTTATATCACGTTTCTGTAACTCCGGTCTATGTGCAGTCGAGCAGCCACGACAAAGCGCTCATCACCGTGCTGGTGGCCGGCTTCCAGGTGGACGCGGTGGTGGCCCGCCGCCTGAAAGACGACACCGGCGGCAGCGAGTTTCTCTTCCGCCCCGCGGGCAGCGGCCCAGGGGTATCCACCTTGAATCCGCGCGCCACCGCGGCGGTGAACCGCGCCATCGCTTCGGCCCGCACGGAAGACCTGGTGAGCGACGGCGTCTCCGAGTATGCCTGGTTTCGCACCCCGCTCCCCGATATCAGCGGCAAACCGGTGGGCGAACTGCGCATTTTGCGCGGCTTCGACGATGCGCGGCATCAAATCGCCGGGCTCTATACGCGCATCATCCTGCTCTGGCTGGTGGCCATTTCAGCGGGCTTCGGACTGACGTATCTGTTGGCGCGCCGCATCGTGGAGCCGGTGCTGCTGCTGGACCGCGCCGCCGCCGAAGTGGCGCGCCAGAACTACGCCATCGAGGTGGAGGTGAAGAGCGAGGACGAGATGGGCCGCCTGGCGCACACCTTCAACAACATGTGCGCCTCTATCCGGCAGGCCCGCGAAGATCTCATCCGCCAGGAGCGCATTTCCACCATCGGACGCCTCTCCGGCTCCATCGTGCACGACCTGCGCAATCCCCTGGCGGCCATTTACGGCGGCGCCGAAATGCTGGTGGATACTGACCTGCCGCCCTCGCACGTGAAGCGGCTGGCGGGCAATATCTACCGGGCCTCGCGGCGCATTCAGGAATTGCTGCAGGACCTGCTCAACGTGTCGCGAGGCAAGAGCGGCGCGCCGGAAGTTTGCCGCCTGCGCGAAGTGGCGTTGGCGGCATGCGACTCCCTGGCCGCCATGGCCGGCGCGCAGAACGTCACCATCGAGCTGGCGATTCCCCCGGAGATCGAAGTGCCGGTAGAGCGCAGCCGCATCGAGCGGGCATTCGTGAACCTCATCGCCAACGCACTGGACGCCATGCCCGGAGGGGGCAAGGTGCGGATATCGGCCGAGCCGGAGGATGGCGCAGCGGTGGTCCACGTGGAAGACAACGGCCCCGGAATCCCGCCCGAGATCCGCTCGCAGCTTTTCCAGCCATTCGTGAGCTCCGGAAAGCGGAACGGCCTTGGTTTGGGGCTGGCGCTGTCGCGGCAGACGGTGCTGGAACATGGCGGCGACATGTGGGTGGAGGCCGCTGCCGGCCGCGGCGCACGATTCAGTTTCCGGCTACCGGTGGCGATGCCGGTGCATGCGAGGGAAGAGGGAGGGGTGATGAAGGGTAAAGAAGGATACTGAAGGGAACTGAAGGGAAGGATACTGAAGCCGGAATGCGCCGGCGCCATGCTGACTTCAGTTCCCTTCGGTATCCTTCTTTATCCTCCGTATCCTTCGGTCTCCATCCCCCGAATGCTACGCTGATTACTTGCCGCGCCATCCTCTGTTCATGCCTTACCTGGCCCTGGCGGCGGTGTGTGTTTTCTGGGGAACCACTTACCTGGGGATTCGCATGTCCCTGGAGTCTTTCCCGCCGCTGCTGCTGTTAACCGTGCGCTACCTGGTTTCGGGCTCTGTCCTGCTGCTGTTCGCCAAAGCCCGCGGTCTCTATCTGCCGCGTGGGCGCGAACTGGCGGCGGCATGCTTCAGCGGATTTCTGAACCTGGGAATCGGCAACGGCGCGCTGGTCTTTTCCGAAGTCCTGATCCCCAGCGGGATCGCCTGCCTGATCATCAGCATCTCGCCATTCTGGCTGGTGGGGGTGGAAGCCCTGTTGCCCGGCGGCAAACGTCTGCATGTCCCTACCCTTGGCGGCATGGCGGTGGGACTGGCGGGAGCGGCCCTGCTGTTCACCCCAGACCCGGAGACGCACGGCATCAATCGCGCTCTGCTGAGCGGATTCCTGATGCTGCAGGTGGGTATGGCGGGGTGGTCGTTCGGCTCCATCTACCAGCGCCGCAAGGCCGGCAGAGCGCACCCGGTGGTGGCCGGAGGGGTGCAACAACTGGCGGCCGCGTTGATCCTTCTGCCTTTCACGCTGGCCGTTCCGCAGGCCCCGGTTCACTGGAGCGTGCGCGGCGTCTCGGCGCTCGCTTACCTCATAGTGTTCGGATCGCTAGTGGGCTACAGCGCGTACGTTTACGCCATGGACCGCCT
>CAZARO010000105.1:0-9995 GCA_964487165.1 uncultured Solibacteraceae bacterium
TTGATGGCATCGAGCGCGTCGCCGATCGCGAAGAGCTTTTCTTCGGACGCCATCTGTGCGTAGAACACCGCCTGGAGCATGAAGTCGCCGAGTTCTTCGGCCAGTTCGCTCCACGAGCGCCGGTCGATGGCGTCGAGCACCTCGTAGGTCTCTTCCAGGGTGTAGGGCTTGATGGAGTCGAAAGTCTGCTCGCGGTCCCACGGACAGCCGCCGGGCGCGCGCAGGCGGGCCATGGTTTCGACAAGCTTCTGGAACTTTTCGCCGGCGCTGGAGCTGTTTTCCATGGGTGGGAACGATTTTTTCCAGGGTAACATGCTACCGGGAAGTGCATTTCACGCCCGGCGTCCGGGCAAAGCTTGAGCGAATGGCGCCGCGAGAGCTGCCGGTCAGCCGATAAGCTTGCGCAAGACGCCGTCGCCGGTTTCGTTGACGAGCTGGCCGTGACTGGCGAAATGTTGGATTCCTGCGATGACGACGTGAAAAACGGCAAAGTGAAACCTGTCGACGGCGAGGCCTTTTTTGAGGCTTTCCGCCAGCGCGAAGACGAGCTCTTGAAACCATCCTGATGGCTGGATTTCAACTTCACCCCGTTATCGCGTCTTGCTCTCCCGTTCCAGAGCTTGATGCAGCAGGCCCTTGATAAAAGTTTGGTAGGGCAGTCCCCGTTTGTCCGCAATTTTCTAGGCTGCTTCGAGGTCGGCGATCGGCATACGGATCGTGACGGATTTCGTGGCGCCCCGAATGCGCGGCAATCGCTCAATTCGCCCCTCTTTCCTGGCCTTCAGAAAGAGCGCGGTAACGACCTCGGGATGGGAGTCCCACCATTGCGCCTCCTCCCTCTCGGATTTGAATTTTGGAATCGCGATACTGGGCATCAATCTTCTCCGCGATAGATCTCTCGCATTTGCGGCGGCATCGGGTAGGCCGTGGCGACCCGCAACTTGCCCCGCCGCTCGGTGAAGACGAACGTCAATAGTCTGCCGCTGTTGGTCTCTCCCAGGCATAGGCGTCGACGCTACCGCTTGCGCCTCTGGTGCTTAATCACCAAAGGTCCATTGCAATGGGCTTCTTCGCACTCCGCGGATGTGATGCTATGACGGGCAATGTGGTCTACGTTCGCCGCGTCCCAGTCAAAGATCGTCCTTGCTTACAGCGTACATACAAATTTGAGGATGGCGAGAGGGCGCCTCAATAAGCGTTAAGATAAGCGAGCCGTTTTCCGAGATTTCTTGTGAAGTCCTTGAGCCTGAACGACGCTTGGATCGTCAACGAAAAGCCTTCCAATCGTACAAGAGCCTAGCGCGTTTCCCGGTACTAATCCCGCTGCCAGCGTTGACTCACTGTGCTGCCGGGCAACCTCGGCCGAGGGCGGCGTTGGTCTCGATCATCAGGTCGACGATATTCACCTTTCCATCGCCGTTCAGATCGTCGACCGGTGCGTTCTTACCGAGTGCTTCGTTGACGATCAGTTGGACATCGGCGACGTTCGTTGTGCCATCCTTGTTCAGGTCGCATGCTGGTAACTCGGCGATGGCGGTCATTTGTTGCGCGGCCACTTCGAGCACGGCTTGCGTCGACGTCATCAAGGTTTTGCCGGTGCCGGTGGTGACGGGCTCTACCGTACACGCGCCGCCGGCGATATCGCAGGCGTTGGCGGTGGCGTAGTTAATGTCAACGTCATAGAGTTGGAGATAGTTGAGCGGCACCGTGCCGGAGACTACACTCCCAGGGCCGGGGCCGTAGTAGCCACCAAATTTCGTGTCGTTGAAAAAGCTCGCCATGAAGTTGTAAAAGGCCTGCTCGGCTGTCAGATTCGCGCAGACCTGCATGCCAGGCAAGTTGCATCCCTGGTCTTGCAGATCGGTTTCGTTAGCCGTGATGACGCCTCCCGACTGAAAACCGCCGAACACCCGGGTGACATAACTACTACTGTCGGGAAGTTCCGTAGTACCATTTGCCGACTCACTCGCCAGCCAACGGATGCCGAAGCCGCCAAGATTAGCGACGTTGTGATAGACGCCGTTCGCGCCGATGCCATCTTCCTGGATCGCTTTCAAATTCGTCCCTCCATGCTGCGGACTCGCGAAATAGGCAACCACGGACTCCTCGGCCGCGCAGTCCATGATGTTGGTTTGGGGGGCGGCCGCGCAGACGGGGCTAAAGCCGTCCGGCACGGTGTAATTGGGAAACGGCGAGCCCTTGGTCTGCGCCTGCCCCACCCCGAGCACCGGCATGAGAAAGTTGGGAAGGCCGTTGCCGGTAGTAATGACCAGAGTCAAGCCGCTAAATGTCTGGCTGAACAAGTCGACGGCATCCGCCCACTGTTCGATAAACGCCTGGTCGGAATTCTGATAGGAACTCGGATAAGTGAGGGCGAGGAGATAGTTCCACTTATAGAAATCCACTGGGTCGTTCGATTCGTTGGGCAGAATCATTTCGGACGATGAGGCGGTGGGCCCGTCGATCTCAATGGAGACGAGGTCGGGATTTGAGCCGTATTGTTGGGCCAACGCGGACAGGAACGTTGCCCAGGCAGTCTTGTAGTACGGCGCCCAGGGCAGAGGAAGCGGGAGTTCGGTTGGGTTAGCAAAGTCTTCAAACTCCAGGAAGGTGGCGTATCCGCAGTTCGCGGGGACCAGCGATGGATTGGGAGTCGCGTACGGCGTATAGGAGGGGTTGGTTTCGGGCAAGAGGCCGAACATGGGGTCGCAAGACGCCATGTTGGCGAAGACCCAAGCGGGAGTATGAAATCCAGGGCCGATACCGAGCATGACGTTCTTGCGTGGCAGCGTGGGGTTCGCCGCGTTCCAGGCATCCACGGCGCCGAAAATATCCGCCAACTCGGTCCAATCGTAGCTGCCGTATGAGGGATTGAGGTCGCCCCATTTCAGGAACGCATTAATTCCGGCAAGCGCCGGATTGTTCAGAAGCGCCGCTACATTGGCGGTGATGCAACGGGTATTGCCGTTGCCTCCGGGACATCCAGCGGTATAGCGGGCGTAAATCCCCAGCGGCTGCCGGTAAATCGTGGTTTGGGCGGCGCATGCCGGCGGCCAAAGGACGCACAACCCTAAGAGACATGCCGATCTCACCATTTGCATCCCCATGCTTGCCCATAGTGAGACAGGCGGGCCCCGCGCCACAAGCCGCACGTTCGTGCAGGTGCCGGATGACTTGACGACCGCGGGATTCAGCATAAACTGGGGAGTCGTGCGCGCGATCGCGATTACTGCCGTGGTGTCGTCGCTATGCCTGCGGGCCGAACTTCTGCCGGTCCGAACCTACACGATGTCGGAAGGACTGCCGGCCAATCAGGTCAGTCGAATTGTGGTCGACTCCCGTGGATTCGTCTGGTTTCTCACGCCCGAGGGGTTGGGGCGATTCGACAGCTACCGCATCACCCGGTTCGGCGCCGCCGAAGGATTGCCGGGACGCTCGGCGCAGGCGCTGCTGGAGACCCGTTCCGGCGAGTATTTCGTGGGCACGGAGCGCGGCCTGAGCCAGTTCCAAGTTGGGCCGGGGAAGCAGCGATTCGCCACGTATGCGATCGGAAACGGCGCCCGGGAGAACAACGTCACGGCGCTGCTGGAGGCATCCGATGGCCGGATCTGGTGCGCCACGTGGGGAGCGCTGTTCGAACTGCTGCCCGGGCCGAAGTTCCGCAAGCAGACGCTACCGGCGCCGCCACCGGGACTGACAGGGATCGACATTACGGAAATCGCCGAAGATGGGTGCGGCAAGATCTGGTTGGCGACGGTGTCGGGTGTCTATGCGACCGCGAAGAATGGCGCCGTCCAGAGGATCGGCAAAGGTGAGGGTCTGCCTCACGACTACGTGAATACCTTACTTGCCGGTAAGGATGGCAGATTGTGGGTGGGTACCCGCGGCGGATTGGCGCGTTTGCGCGATGGCTGCACGGCCGGCGGAGCTAGAGTGGAGCGGGTGTATGGGGAAATTACCCGGAACGTACTCGCGCTGGCCGCGGGAGGGGATGGCACACTGTGGGTAGGAACCGATAACGGCCTGTTGCGGGTCTCTCCGTCGGGCGACGGGCAGGTGCGGCGTTTGATGCCTGCCCAGGGCCTCAGCGACCGCTCCATTTTTTCACTCGCGACCGACCACGCGGGCAATCTCTGGGCGGGCACCGAAGGCGCGGGCGCGATGGCCATCGAGCCCTCCGGTTTCACCAGCTTCCATGAGCAGGACGGATTGGCGTCCGACCGCGTCTGGTCGGTGTTGGGAGATCGCGCCGGAGAAGTTCTGGCGGTGGCGCATACCGCCGACCACGCGGCATTTTCCTTGAGCGTTTTCGATGGCACGAAGTTCCATCCCATGGAGGCGCCAAAGGTGTTCGCGCTCTACCAGGGCCGTCACGCCTGGGGGAGCCATCGGATTTTGCTGCAGAGCCACGCCGGCGAATGGTGGGCCGCCACTGCCGGCGGTTTGTGCCATTACGCCGCGGTGAAGGCCGCCGACCTCGCGAACAGGGTGCCGGAGGAATGTTTGGCACCAGACGCAACGGTATTCCAAATCTTCGAGGATTCCAAAGGCGGTATTTGGGCCTCGGCTCAGTCTCCCGGCGGCAACCGGCTGATCCGTTGGGATCCGGGGCGGCGATCGATCGCAGAGTTTTCCGAGGCACTACCGCGGGATGGGCTGGTGAAGGCATTTGCCGAGGATCGGCAAGGGAATATCTGGCTGGGATTATGGGGCATCGGCGGCCTCTATCGCTACGACGGCCAACGGTTCGCCCTCATGCTCGCGAGTGAGGATTCGGCGCCTGCCACCATTTTCAGCCTGCTAACCGATAGCCAGGGCCGGCTGTGGATCGGCGCGGACTACGGCCTGGGGTTGGTGGAAAATCCCGCCGCGGAGAAACTCCAAATGCGCCGGTTCGACCAGGCCAGCGGGCTCTCCAGCAACTCGGTGCGCGCGCTTGAGGAGGGTCGCGAGGGATACATCTACGCCGCCACCGGAGCCGGTATCGACCGATTCAATCCGCGAACTGGCAGCGTCAGACATTACTCGGCGGCCGACGGCGTGGCGCGTGGCGAGATCGAATCGGCCTATCGCGACGCTGACGGCAACCTATGGTTTGCGAGCGCACAGGGCCTATCGCGGCTCACCCCGGCGGCATCGCGTCCGCCCGTGAAACCATCAGTGCTGATTACCGGCGTGGAAGCGGGCGGCGCGCCAATGGCCGTCTCGCAGCGCGGGGAGAGATCCATATCCGGTATCGAATTGCAGCCATCCGGAAATCAACTCCAGGTGGAATTTGTGGCCTTCGGAGGCGAGCCTGAAGCCAATCTGCGCTATGCCTACAAATTGGAAGGGGGCCGCCCGGGTTGGAGCGCTCCGCAAGGACAACACGTGGTCAACTTCGCGGCTCTGGCGGCCGGCGAGTACCACTTTCAGGTAAAGGCGGTGGATTCTGACGGTCTCGAAAGCGCCATGCCGGCGGAGGTCTACTTCATCGTGCTGCCTCCATTGTGGAGGCGCTGGTGGTTCGAAACCCTGGCCTTCACGGCCGCGATTGCGGCGTCGTACCTGCTCTATCGCTACCGCATCGGGCAGGCCGTTCAATTGGAGAGAATGCGCACTTCCATCGCCATCGACCTGCACGACGATATCGGCGCCAGCCTGTCGCAAATCGCGATTCTGAGCGAGGTGGCGCGCGCCGGAGTAAGCGCTGAAAATCGCATGCCGTATGAATCCCTGGAGCGGGTCGGCACTCTGGCGCGCGAAATGGTCGATTCCCTGAGCGACATCGTGTGGTCGATTCGCACGGAGCCGGAAGGGCTGGATTCGCTGGTTCGGCGGATGCGCGAATTTGCGCTCGACGTGTTGGTTACTCAGGGTATCGACTTCGCCTTGCGAACTCCCGCCGCGGGCGTGCACACGAATCTGAGTCTGCAGGCGCGGCGACAGATCTTCCTCATGTTCAAGGAGTGTATTCATAACGTCTCGCGCCATGCCGGCGGAACAGCCGTGAAAGCCGAATTGAAGATCGAGAATCGTGAGATCGCGCTCACGGTGGAAGACGACGGACGCGGATTGAGTGCCCAAGGCCAGCGCGCGGGGACAGGTGGGAACGGGATTCCCGGCATGCGACGGCGCGCCGAAAGCCTTGGCGGCTTCATGGAAATCGCTTCCCGGCCGGGCGGCGGCTGCAAAGTGTCGATCCGGCTGCCGCTGCGCCGTCTGGCCTGAGAACCTACGCGTTCGTGCAGGGTGGCGGCCCGCGTATCGTGAAGTACACTAAGAGCGCGGCAGGCATTCGTGGCGGCGGACCAATCCCAATTTCCAGTCATCGGCGTGGCCATCGTCGAAGATCAAAAAGAGACGCGCGAAGGCCTCTACTTTCTGATCAACAACAGCCCGGCGATGGCGTGCAGGCACGTCTACGGCTCGATGGAGGATGCACTGGCGGGAATCGGCTTCGATCCGCCGCGCGTGGCTCTGGTGGATATCGGACTGCCGGGGCTGAGCGGTATCGAGGGCGTGCGAGTTCTGCGCGAACGCCACCCTTCGATCGCTCCCGTGCTGCTCACGGTTTTCAAGGATGACGACCGGATTTTCCGGGCGATTTGCGCGGGCGCCTGCGGATATCTGCTGAAGAAGACGTCGCCATCCAAACTGTTGGAAGCGGTGAAAGAGATTGCGGCCGGCGGAGCGGTGATGTCTCCGGAAATCGCCAAGCGAGTGGTGGAGTTGTTCCGTAAGTCCCAGGAACCGGTGCCACCCGCGCAGGGTCTTTCGCCTCAGGAACTGCGTCTGTTGAAACTGATGATGGAGGGCCACCAGAACAAAACCGCGGCCGCGGAACTCGGCATCAGCGTGCACACCGTGAGCTTTCACCTGCGGTCGATTTATGAGAAACTGCATGTGCATTCACGATCGGCGGCGGTAGCACGCGCGCTCCGCGAGGGGATGATTCAGTAAGCACGGCGCAATGTCGCGGTGCGCCGATCGGCGGGCGGCCAAGTGGCATGCGCAGTTTCCGATCGGATCACGGCCAACGATGACGCCAAATCGCTGATGATGAGACTGCTCTCAGAAACTCTCGAGAAGGCCAAGCTGCCTGCGGAAATCAAGGTAGATTACGTTCCGTCTAGGCTACAATCGATTTGCTGTGGAGGCGGTCAGCTCCCGAAATGCGGCTGATCGAATATTGACAGCCAATCCGGGCGCGCGAACACGTGGCGCTGACCTTCGGAGTATCGTCGGACCTCGTTCGAACCAACTTCCGAAAGATTAGTAACGATAAGTCGGCTTAGCCCAGGAATTCACCCGCCCACACGCGCTTGCCCGAAACGGGCCGGTTCGGACATTCGATGGCTCCATCATGCGGTCCAGATCTGGAGTACTGCTGGAATTCAGTTCCCAAATGCAACATTTCGGCGTGACACCTTGAGCTTCTACACGTCTTTATGGTATGACGTATAGAAGATCGAGGTATCGAGCATGTCCACGAAATTCGACCTGCCGCAAGGCACTTTAGACCTGCTGATCCTGAAGGTAGTCGCGCTGGGGCCGGTGCATGGGTACGCCATCGCACAACGCCTGACCCAGGTGACGCGCGATGTCGTGCAGGTTCCACAGGGCTCGCTGTATCCGGCATTGCATCGCCTGGAGAACCGTGGCCTTCTGGCCGCCGACTGGAAGCAGACGGAAACCGGGCGGGAGGCCAAATTCTATCGCCTCACCCGCAAAGGCCGGGCGCAGCTCGATACCGAAGCCGCGGGCTGGCAGCGGCTCACGGAAGCGGTTGGCCTGATCCTCGCGCTCTCGGAAGGGGGCGCCAAATGACGTGGTGGAATCGCTTAATGCACCGCAAAACGATGGAGGAACAGCTCGACAAGGAGCTGGGCTTCCACCTCGAAGAACTCATTGCCGACCTGATGGCGCGCGGCCACGCTCCCGCGGAAGCACGCCGCCTGGCGCGGCTCGAACTGGGCGGACCCGAGCAGGTAAAAGAAGACTGCCGCGACGCCCGCGGTACGCGCTGGATCGAAGATTTGTTCCAGGATGTGCGCTATGCGCTTCGCACGCTGCGCCAGCGGCCGGGGTTTGCGGCCGTCGCCTTGTTAAGCCTCGCACTGGGCACGGGAGCCACTACCGTGATGTTCTCCCTGATCGACGGCGTGATGCTGAAGCCGTTCGCCTATCGCGATCCCGGCCATCTGGTGCGATTGTGGGAGCAGACGGAGTGGAGCACGCCGGGCGGCAATCTATGGGCGTTCACCTATCCCAATTATTTGGATTGCAAAAGCGCGACACCCGCTTTGGACATGGCCGTTTGGTCCTACCATCAGGGCACGTTAAGCGCGCCCGGCGCACCGGAGTTCGAAGACGGCGTCTACGTATCTTCCAGCTTGCTGGCGCTGCTCGGAGTGAATGTCGCATTGGGCCGCGGCCTTCTGCCGGATGAGGATAAGGCCGGCGCGCAACCGGTCGCGCTGATCAGCGATCGCCTGTGGCATCGCCGCTTCGGTGCGAGCCGCGAAGTGCTCGGTGCGCACCTGGTCTTCGACGGGCAGCCTTACACGATTGTGGGCATCACGCCCGCTGGCTTTCGGCTCGATGACACCGAGTTCGATGTGGTCACGCCGATCGGGCAGAACACCTCGCCGATCATGCAGCGGCGCAGGGCCCACGGTTTTCAGGCTTGGGCGCGATTCCGTCCCGGCGCCACCATGGCACAGGCGCAAACGGAGCTTTCGGTGGTTGGACACCGCCTCGCCGAGCAATATCCGGATTCCAATAAGGGCCGCACGTTTATCGCGGAAGTTTTGAAGCCCGACGTGGGCGATGCCAGGTCCACGCTCCTCCTGTTGCTCGGCGCCGTCACCCTGGTGCTGCTGATTGCTTGCGCCAACATCGCCGGACTTCTGCTGGCACGCGCCGTCTCGCGCGAGCGCGAGCTCGCGATGCGGGTGGCGCTGGGCGCCGGCCGCGGACGCCTGGCGCGCCAATGCCTCACCGAAAGCGCCGTGCTCGCACTGGCCGGAGGCTCGCTCGGAGTGGTGCTGGCCGCGTTCGGCTTGCGCCCCTTCGCTTTATTCTGGCCGGGCGGCCTGCCGCGAGTCCAGGAGGTGCAGCTCAATTGGCACGTGCTGCTGTTTGCATTCGGAGTCTCGCTGGGGAGCGGGCTGCTCTTCGGATTGGCCCCGGCGCTGCGCGCGCCTGCGCGCCAGTTGGAACAAACGCTGCGCTCGGCATCGCGGACGCTCGCCCGCAGCACACACCGGCTCCACGGCGTATTCGTGGCGAGCGAGATCGCGCTGGCCGTGGTCCTGCTGGTGTCGGCTGGATTGCTCGGAAGAACTTTGCTTCGGCTATCCTCGCTCGACCCCGGCATAGACGTCCGCAACGTGCTGGTCGCGCGCACTGCACTTTCTCCCGCGACGCTGGCCGACCCTGCGCGCACGCGTGCCGCCTGGAAGTACCTGTTGGATCAGGCGCGGCGCGTGCCGGGTGTGCAGGCGATCGCCATGGTCGATACCGTCCCCATGCGCCAGGGAAGCAACCCCATCAATTACTCCGTGACCGCGGCCAACATCGACGATGGCAACGATTATCCGGCCGTGCTGGCCAACAGCGTCACGCCCGATTACCTCAAGGTCACCGGCATCGCGCTGCGCCGCGGCCGCTTTCTGACGGACGACGACCGCAAAGGGACGCAGTCCGTAGCGGTGATCGACGATGTCCTGGCGCAGCAAGCCTTCCCCGGGCAGGACCCTATCGGCAAGCATCTCTGGCTGCGCATCGGTCCCGACCCGGTGACCGTGGTCGGCGTCGTCGGCCATGTACGCCAATGGGGGCTCGCGGCCGACGACCAGTCGAAGCTCCGCGCCCAGCTTTATTATCCCTTCGCGCAGGTTCCAGACGAACTGGTGCATCGCTGGTCGGACTTGATGTCGATCGCCGTGCGGACTTCGGTGGACCCCATGAGCGTGGGCGAGCCGCTGCGCAACGAAATACGCGGGGCGACG
>CAZARO010000106.1:0-9973 GCA_964487165.1 uncultured Solibacteraceae bacterium
GCCGACCAGGCCGGTGAGCGTAATCTGCGGGAAGTAGTAGGCCTTCGCCACCCCGATCTGCGCGTTGGCGGAAATCAGCTTCTGCTCGGCCGCGCGGATGTCGGGCCGGCGGTCGATCAGGGAAGACGGCAAGCCGGCGGGGAGCTGCGGCGGCAGCACGAAACTCTCGATCGGCAAGCCTCGCCCGATATCGCCGGGGAGGTTTCCCAGCAGCAGGCTCAAAGCGTTTTCCACCTGTCCGATATCGCCCTCCACGCTGGCAATGCGCACCGTGGCCAGATATAGAAACTGCTCCGCCTGGCTGACATCCAGCCCGGTGGCGGCGCCATGATCGTGCCGCGCGCGGATCAATCGCAGGTTGTGGTCGGCGATGTCGCGCGTGTTGTGCGCGATCTGCAGTTCCAAATCGCGCTCGCGGAGGGCGAAGTAATTGCCCGCCACGTCGCCGATGAGCGACACCATGACGCCGCGCCGTGCTTCTTCCGTGGACAGGTATTCGGCGCGCGCGGATTCCTTCAGGCGGCGGATGCGGCCCCACAGGTCGAGCTCCCAGGAGAGCGTGCCGCCGGTCTGCGTGTAAGTGGCTTCGGTCGCCGAACCGGGCGCACTCTGTAAGCTCGAGCCGATGGTGGAATAGCGCACCGCGCCCGCCTGTTCTTCGGCGTTGACGAAGGGATATTGGCTGGCGCCCACGATGCGGTAGCGGGCGCGCGCTTCCTCCACGCGCTCCGAGGCCAGCTCGACGTCCATGTTGTGGGCCAGCGCCGTGGAGATGAGTTGCCTGAGCTTTTCGTCGGGGAACAGGTCGGGCCACTTGGTATCGGCCAGCGATGCTTCGGATAGCGACGCCTCACCGCGATGCTGCTGAGGCACGGCCACGGAAGGCCGTTTGTAATTGGGGCCTACGGTGCACCCGGCGAGGAAGAGCCACAGCAGCGTCGGCAACGCTGCGCGCCGGTACTGAGCCGCGACCAAAGAGAGTGGTCTGGCGGTGGCAGTTATTCTGGCGCGCGTTCTCATTGCGCCTCCGTCACGGGTTCGATGCCCGGCTTGGGCTTGCGCGCCGCGATGCCCTGAATCACCGCGAACAGCACCGGCACGATAAAGATGGCCAGCAGGGTGGCGGCGTTCATGCCGCCGAAGACCGCGGTGCCCAGCGAGCGCCGGGAAGCGGCGCCTGCCCCATGGGCCATCAGCAGGGGCGTCACTCCCAGAATGAAGGCGAACGAAGTCATCAGAATGGGGCGCAGGCGGAGGCGCGCAGCTTCCAAAGCGGCGTCCCGGATGGAGAGCCCGGCCTCATAGCGGGTGCGCGCGAATTCCACGATCAGAATGGCGTTCTTGGCCGCCAGCCCGATCAGCGTGACGATGCCGATTTGCGTGTAAATATCGTAGGGGTAGGCGCGCAGCCAGACGGCGAACAGCGCTCCGAAGAGCCCCAGCGGCAGCGCCAGCAGGACAGCGAAGGGGATCGACCAGCTCTCATACAGGGCGGCCAGGAAGAGGAAGACCAGCACCGCGGCGAAGCCGAAAATAAAGCTTTCGTGGCCCTGCGCTTCCTTCTCCTGATAGGTGGTTCCGGTCCATTCGTAGACGTAGCCGGCGGGCAGGCTGGACGCAGCCACCGCCTCCATGGCCTGCACCGCCTGTCCGCTGCTGTATCCCGGAGCCGGCGTGCCGATCAACTGCACGGCGCGATTGCGATTGTAGCGGTAGATCACTTCGGGTCCGGCCGTGGCCGTGACGGTGGACAGCGTGCCCAGCGGGACCATGTCGCCGCCGCCGGTGCGGACGTAGAAGCGGTTGATGTCGCGCGATTGGGTGCGGAATTCCGGCTTGGCCTGCACCATCACCTGCCAGGTGCGGCCGAACACGTTGAAGTCGTTGACATACAGCCCGCCGAGGAAAGTCTGCAAGGCATCGTAGGCATCGGTGGCGGGAATGCCCAGGGTTTGGACCTTATCGAGATCGATATCCACTTTGTAGGACGGGACATTGGAGCGGAAGGTGTTGACCACGCTCGAAATCTCCGGCCGCGCGCGGGCTGCCTGCGCCGTCAGGTCGGCAACCTGTGCCAGGTCTTCGACACCCACGCCCGTGCGGTCCTCGAGCATGAACTGGAATCCGCCGGTGGTGCTCAGTCCCTGGATAGGCGGCTGGCCGAAGGCGTTGGAGGTGATTTCCGGCACGCGCGCCAGGGCCCGCTGAATGCCGTCGATCACGCTGCGTATCTGCACCTCGGGCGTAGTCCGCTCGTCCCACGGCTTCAGCCGGGTGATCACGGTGGCGACATTGGAGCTGGAAGTGCGGGTCGAAATGTCCAGCCCGCCGAGAGTAAAGGTGCCGGCTACGCCCGGAATCTTGCTGACGATTTGTTCCACCGTGCCGGTTGCCGCCACGGTGCGCTCCAGGGACGCAGCGTCGGGCAGGCGGACGGTAACGTAGATGGTGCCCTGGTCTTCGTCGGGGAGAAAGCTGGTGGGAAGGTGGCGGAACAGCGAGCCGGCGGCGAACCAGAAGCAGAAGAGCCCCAGCAGGGCCAGCGCCGATTTGCGGATCAGCAGGCCCACGCCTTCCAGATAACGGCCGCGGGTCCAATCGAATACCCGATCGAACCCGGCAAAGAAGCGCCCCAGCGGGCCGTGCGTCTGCATTTTCGGCCGCAGCAGCAGGGCGCTCAGCGCGGGGCTCAACGACAGGGCGTTGAATGCCGAGATCAGCACGGACACCGCGATGGTGAGAGCGAACTGCTTGTAGATCTGCCCGCTGATGCCGCCCAGGAAGGCTACCGGGATGAACGCCGCGGCCAGAATGCAGGCGATCGCCACCACCGGCGCCGACACTTCCTCCATGGCCCGGATAGCGGCCACATGCGCGCTCACGCCCTCGTCGATGTGGCGCTGCGCGGCCTCCACCACCACGATGGCGTCGTCCACCACGATGCCGATGGCCAGCACCAGGCCGAACAGGCTGGTCATGTTGATGGAGAATCCCAGCAGCGGGAAGAGAGCGAAGGTGCCCACAATCGCGACCGGCACGGTGAGCAGCGGAATGAGGGTGGCGCGCCAGTTCTGCAGGAACAGAAAGACCACGACGATCACCAGGCCGGTGGCTTCGAACAGCGTCATCATCACTTCGTTAATGGACGAGCGGACGAACATGGTGGAGTCATACGGGATGATGATGTCCAGGCCCGCGGGAAAAGATTTGCGGGCGTTGTCGCAGAATTTGCGCACGCGGTCCGCGGTGGCCACGGCGTTGGCGCCGGGGGAAAGATAAATGATGAGGTTGCCCGATTGAGCGCCGTTCACGTGGCTGAAGCCGCTGTAGGTGACGGCCCCCAGTTCCACCCGCCCTATGTCGCGAATGCGCAGCAGGCCGGTGTCCGGGCGGGCGCGCAGGACGATGTCTTCAAATTCGGAAGCCGTCACCAGGCGTCCCTGGGCGGTCACCGAATACTGGAACGCGGTGCCGGTGGGCGACGGCGGCTGGCCGATCGATCCGGCGGGATTCTGCCGGTTTTGCGCCAGAATAGCGTCGTTGATGTCGCTGGCCGTCACTCCCAGCTGCGCCATCCGGTCGGGGTCCACCCAGACGCGCATGGAGTAGACCTGGGCGGCGCCGAGCCGCGCTTCGCCCACGCCATCCACGCTAGCCAGCTGGTTCAACAGGTTGATCTGCGCGTAGTTGGTGAGGAACAGCGAGTCATAGCGGTTGTCCGGGGAAATCATGCACACGCTCATGAGGAAGGCGGTGGAGACCTTCTTCACCACCACGCCCTGGCGCTGCACGTCGGGGGGAAGCCGGGGCAGGGCGATGTTCACGCGATTCTGCGTTTGCACCGTGGCGATGTCCGGATTGGTCCCCAGCTTGAAAGTCACGC
Organism: uncultured Solibacteraceae bacterium; assembly: GCA_964487165.1. Classification (GTDB taxonomy): domain Bacteria; phylum Acidobacteriota; class Terriglobia; order Bryobacterales; family Bryobacteraceae; genus PALSA-129. The sequence goes on from CAZARO010000106.1 coordinate 3,884, forward strand.
TGATCGAGAGACTGCCGTCGTTGGCGCTGTTGGACATGAAGTAGATCATGCCATCGAGGGCGATCAACTGCTCCTCGATGGGCTGCGCCACGGTCTTTTCGATGTCCAGCGCATTGCCGCCCAGATAGCTGGTGCTGATCTGCACCACCGGCGGGACCACGTCGGGGTAACTGGCCACGGGAAGATTGGGGATGGCGACGCTGCCCAGGATGACGATCACGATGGCGATCACCATCGCGAAAACCGGATGATCGATGAAGAACCGTGCCATGGATCAGTTCCCCGCCTTGTGCGGCGCCGTGTCCTGTGGAGCGGCGGGCGCCGATTCGGGGGGGCGATACGGCTGCGGCTCAACCCGGCTTCCTGGCCTGACCTTCTGCTGGCCTTCCACCACCACCCGGTCTCCCGGCTGCAAACCCTGTTCCACGATCCAGGAAGTGCCCACCCGGTCGCCGGTAGTCACGGTCTTCACTTCGATCCTGTCGCCGGTTCCCACGGTGTAGACCGTCTGCACGCTCTGCAATTGCTGCACGGCCCTCTGGGGAATCAGGATGGCGTTCTTACGCTCGGCTACCTGCACGCGCACACGGCCGAACTGCCCCGGAAGTATGCTGTGCCGGGGATTGGGGAAGCGGGCCTGCAGTTCGAGAGTGGCGGTCTTGGGGTCCACCTGGTTGAGCGAATTCTCGATGTGGCCGATGGACGGAAACTCCGACCCGTCGGCGAGAATCAGGGTGAGCGGCAGCCCGCCGCCAGGCAATCCGCCCGCGCGGGTCCACGACAGGTATTCCGATTCCGTAACTTTGAAGCGGACCCAGATGGGATCGAGCGGCACGATGGTGGTGAGCGGCTGCGCCGAGGTGGGGGTCACCAGGCCGCCCACCGGAATCAGGGTATCGCCGACGCGTCCGGCGATGGGCGCGACGATGGTGCCGTACTCCAGGTTCAGGTCGGCGGCTTTCAGGGCGGCCTGCTGCGCCTCCACCTTCGCCTTCATAGCGTCAATCTGGGTGCGCGTGGAAAGGCCGGCCTGCTCCACGGTCGCTTTCAAGGCGTTGACATTCGCCTGATTGACTTTCAGGGCGGCCACGGCAGCATCCAGTTCCTGTTGGGGTGCGGCGTCGGCTTGGACCAGCGGGGTGAGGCGGTCCACGTCCTGCCGGGCCTTCACCAGGCTTGCCTCCGCCGATGCCAGGTTAGCTTGCGCCTGCAGAAGGGCGACCTGCTTGGTGGCGAACTCCATGTCGGCCTGGCTCTGGTGGAGATTGGCTTTCGCCTGCTGCGCGGCGGCGTCGTAGGGGCGAAGATCGAGCACGTACAGGATCTGGCCGGCGGCGACCTCCGCGCCGGGGCGAAAATTCCACTTCTCGATGTAGCCTTCCACATGGCCGCGGACCTCGACCATATCGCGGGCATAAGTCTGCGCCGCGAATTCCGAAAATACGGGGACATCGGCGGCCGCCACCGCCATCACCACAACGGCAGCGGACGGCGCTTGAGCCGAGGCGGTCTTCTGGCCCGATGCGGTGCATCCGGCCAGGAGGATGGCCGCCAGCGAGCCGCAACAGCCGGCGGCGACGGAAATTCCCAGGGGTGTGTTTCTGAGTGACATTATTTTTTCGCGGGACTGCATTAAAGAGTGTGGCCCATTCCAGCCAGAATCGCGGCGACCGCCGCTTCCTCGCCGAGTTTCGATCCGATCATCAGATCGTAAAGATGGGGGTCGCGCCATTCCTGGCCATAATTCATATGCACGTAGCGCGCGCGTTCCGCATCGCCGCGGTGCTCTTCGGGCGCGGACAGGAAAACATGAAAGACGTCCGGGCGGCCCCGCAGCACGCACTGACTGCCGCGTCCCACGATGACGCAATGGCCGGCTTCGCAGGCGTGTTCGATGGCCGCGCGCGCCAGCATGGCCATGGTTTCGGCGTCGAAAACCGCCGTGTCGGGCAGCACCGCCACGGCATCGAAGGCGCCGTGCCAGAGGGCGCGGCGGCTTACGCGGTGTACCCAGGAATCCACCCGTTCATCGAATTTGCGGGCCAGTTGCGGGTCTACGTGGGCGAGGCTGGCGATTTCGTCGATCAGGACGCCATCCAGGAGTTTCCAACCCAGGCGTTGGGCCGCCAGGGCCGCGATGCGGTCGCCGCCGCTTTCGTACTCCCTCGCCACGGTCAGAGCGCGGTAGGTCATATTAGGGCCTTCTAGTCCTAATTTAGCGCGAATCCATTTCCAACGGTGCTTTTCGGGCGCACAATGTAGCTATGAGCGACCAAAGCTTAGCCGGCTCCCGGGCCGTCGCTGGCGTCTATACGCGCAGTGGCGATGGGGGTGAGACCGGCCTGTTGGGCGGCCATCGGGTGGCCAAAGACGGCGCCCGCATAGAAGCCTATGGCGTTGTCGAGGAGTTGAACGCCATTGTCGGATCGTCCCGCGCTCTTGCCGAAGAGCTCATCGATCGCAATGGCAGGGTGTGGCCCCTGGTGCCCTTCCTGCTGCGCATCCAGCATGAGCTGTTCAACCTCGCGTCCATCCTGGACACTCTTCCCGAGGACGCGGACGCCGGCCTGCCCGGTGTTACGGCCGCTGACATCACGCGACTGGAACACGAAATCGACCGCATGAACCGTGACCTGCCCGCGATTCATTCCTTCGTGCTGCCCGGCAGCGGCGTTCTCAACGGTTTGCTGCACCACTGCCGCGCCGTCTGCCGCCGCGCCGAACGGGCCACCGTTTCCCTCGCCCGCCAGGAACCGGTGCCGCCCGAAGCGGTCCCCTACCTCAATCGCCTGAGCGATGCGTTCTACGTCTGGAGCCGTTGGGTGAGCCACGTCTGCTGCGAAGATGAAGTCCTGTGGGACCCCCACCACTCGACCGTGTAGGTCAGCGGATTCGTAAGGGTTTCTTCCATGGTGCGTCAGACTCCCAGTTTGTTTGGGCTGTTTGCGACGGGAGTCTTTCTTACAGCGTGGTGAGCCGTTGTCTTCCGCAGCGGGACATCTGGTTCATGGCGGCCTGCTCCGGCGCTTTCGGAGTGAAGCGAGATCCGGGCGGAGCAGCGAATGCGGAGGGGAAACCAACTTCTCACCGGAGGGGACTAGACGGCCAACTAGCCTTTAACGGGGGACGGGCGTTTCAAGAAAGGCCCTCTTTTGTCCGATGGTCTGGGCACGGTAGACTTGCGATAGGCGAATGCAAGAACCCGAATGTGGCTTCACCGTAACAGCCGTCGATCCCGACGCGGACTACCTTGGAATCGAAATCCGCGCATATAACGAACGCTTCGCGGGATCGACCCGAATCTATGCCGGTCTTGACAACCTGTCCCGATTTGCTGGCACAATTGAGGGCTTCCCAACCGGTCATCTGGACAGTAGGGCCTACGAGTTTGGCACCCGTGACCCGTCCTTCGCGGGAGGATATTGCAGCGTAACCTTAAGCTGCTTGGATAGAGCCGGCCACGTCGGCGTTGAAGTTGTTCTTGAAGACGATGACGGACGGTACGCTCCGGCGCCGGCGAAGTTCAGCTTCCGCACCGAACCTGCAGCGATTGATCGATTCGTTGAAAGACTTCGCCGCGTTGAACAGGAGCGCTCAGGCTCAGCAGTACTTGTCCTTTGACCAAAGTCGAATGGCGAAAGGCGGGCTCTGTCGAATTGACGCCGGACCCCACCATCGTCGCGGTCGCTCTCCAGGGCAATGGAAGATAACCCCTGTCTATTGTCGACAACAACGCCCATCCGCTATACTGGCACGGAACAAAGGGGAGCCGATTAGTTGGAGGGCAGGAATGGGCATCGCACGCTACTGGTTGGTCTGGCTCTCATTTTTTCTCATGTTTGCACCAGGCAGGATACTCGGCCAAACCTTAAACATGAGCCACGACCTGGTGCCCCTTGGAATTGCCGCGCAGAACATGACTCCCAATGTTCCGACGCTCGATTCCACGCCGCTATTTCAAGCCGCCGTCAATTATGCCAGCACGCATCCAATCACAACCCTTACCGTCGATCAGGGCGACTACTATCTCCTGACCAACACCCAGCCAAACGCGACGGTCCTCTTCTTCAATTTTTCAAATCTTACGGTTGATCTGGCGGGTTCCACCCTATATTTCGACGGCTTGAATATGCCGGGAGGTCTCTTGCTCCTCAATTCCACGCAGTCGACCCTGACGAACTTCCAAATCGATTATGTAAATCCTCCGTACACGCATGTCATGCTGACGTCCATCGATACCAGTAACCGGCTTCTTAGGTACCAGACATTGCCTGGTTGGGCGGACCCATCCGCGTTCAACGAGTATCCCCCGAGCTGGACCGCCGTCTTCCGAAACGGTGCGATTGTTCCTGGGACCACCCGCATGGCTTGGACCGGGACAATTAGCTCGAACACCATAAGTTTGTTCCAGGATGGCGCGCCGTGGAGTCAGGGGCCAGCCCTTTCCCTGCTGCAACCGGGCGACACCGTTGTGGTCGAGGCGGGGCCGGGCACAGGCGGGATCCCGATTAGTGTTTGGCAGTGCGACTCAGTCACACTATCCTATATCTCGGTTTACGGATCCGGCGGTCGTTCCGTCAATGTCCACGCCAGCACCAACTCCACCGTCGATCATCTGCGACTCGTGCCCAGGCCAGGAACCGGGCTGATCAGCTCGAACGGCGACGGCATCCACTTCGAGTCCGTGCGGCAGAATGACCACATTACGAATACGTATGTCAGCGGAACAATGGACGACGCACTGATCTTTGACGCGCTCTACGCCGGAGTTGTCGTGAGCCAGGGCGGTCCTCAACAGCTCACCGTTATGCGCGACGGTTACCTGGGATTTCCGAACGGCACCGCCGTAAATTTCGTGGATCCGACAACGACCCTGGAGTTCGGCGGCGCGACAATTGTTTCGCAAAACCCGCCGGACCCAGCGACCGTCTACGGCGGGCAGGTGACCCTGACATTCAATCAGAATCTACCACCCCTGCCAGCCGGGGCCATCATGGTATATGCATCGCCGCAAATGCGAGGCCAAGGATCGACGATAGAAGACTGCATTGTGGAAGATACCCATGGCGGCCGGGGCATTTGGATCAACGGAGGCGAGGGCATCACCATTGCTCGAAACGTCTTGCGCCGAACCAGTATGGGCGGCATTATTGTGTATCAGGAAACGAATGCCGCCGGCGATCTGGACGATTTGAGCGGACCAGCACAGAATGTCACGATCACCGATAATGCCTTGGAGAGCGACCTCGGTCCAGCCGCTTGCGGTTCGGGCATTGAACTCTGCCTCAGTGCGATCGAGGTAGCTTCTCTAAGCGACCAGTCCAACGGGTTCGCGGCTTCAGCAGGCAACACGAACATTACAGTTCAGAACAATTACGTTGCCGATTCCGGACGGTCTGGGATCTGGATCGGAGAGGTGGCGAGTGGCGCACTGCAAAACAATCTGGTGATCCGTTCCAGTCAAAATCCCACCTTTGGAGGCACTTTCGGAATCCCGGTGTCATTCGCTCCGCAAGTCACGCAAGATGCACTCATCCCGGTGGTGTTCCAGAACAGTGCCTCGGTAAGCGAAACCGGCGATATTGTCAGCACCACGTCGAATATCACCGCACCGGTAACCATGGGCACTCCCGGCACCGCGGTCGGCGCTGGCGCGGCATCCGCCAGCTTCACCCTGCAAACCGCGATCAGCGGCTTCGCGTGGAAGGCCACCTCTGATTCTTCCTGGCTAACGGTCACTTCGGGACCGCTCGGGGCGGGGAACGGCAGCGTCCAGTTCTCGGTGGCCGCCAATGGCACCGGAGCGCTGCGAACCGCCTCGATCACAGTCGCCGGCGAGACCTACACAGTCGCGCAAACCGCCGCGCCGAGTGTCCGCTGCAACATTACCGGCGGCGTGACCACCACAATCGTGGATCTGCAGAGCATAATCAACGAATCCCTCGGCATCGCACTCGCCGCCCACGATTTGAACCTCGACGGCGTCGTGAACGTGGTGGATATCCAGATGGTCACCGATGCGTTGTTCGGATTGGGCTGCTGACTGCCTCGCGCAGTCAAGTGCAGCCAATTTGCCGTTTTGGTGGGCGG
>CAZARO010000107.1:0-9970 GCA_964487165.1 uncultured Solibacteraceae bacterium
CGCCCCACTAATTATCCAGGTACGGCTCATAGGCCAATGTAAGTGACATTGGGATACCATCCTGCCCCACGGAGCGCACTCAGCGTCACTCTATTACGCGAGACTCAATACCCAATCAGGCTTCATGAAGCATCATGTCCTCACGGTACGGCAAATATCTACCGGCGAAGACGTCGTACAGGTTGCGGTATTCGCTCTGAAAGCTCTCCCGCGGCAAAGTAGTCCGGGTAACCGGATGTTGCAAATCGAATAGCTCCCAATTGGGCCGGCCGTTGGGCTGACGCTCGATCACCGAATCGAAATTAGTGAGGGCGGGGGTTCCCGGCAACGGCGTCAGCACCGTGAACGAAGGGTAGCTGACCCGATTGTGCTCGATGAAGCGCACCAGTTGCTTGAAATCGCGCGGCGTGAAGTTGGTATTCACGATAAAGCCGGCGAACACCTCGATGGCCATTTCGCGCGCCACCGCCAATCCTTCCTCGATCTGGGCAATTTGCAGGCGCTTGTTGTATTCATCGAGATCCTGCGCCGATACCGCTTCGATACCGATAAACAGCCGCTCCAGGCCGATATCCCGCCAAAGTTGCATCATGGGACGGTCGCGCAGCAGGGTATCGATCCGGCAATAGCCGAAATAGCGTTTGCGCAGCCCGGACGAGCGGATGGCCTCCGCGAGCTCCGTCATGCGATGACGGTGAATGAAGGCCTCGTCATCGACTAGGAAAACGCATTCCTCGCGAATCTGGGAAAGCTCCGCCACCACGCGGTCGACACCGCGCATGTGATACTTGCCGTCCATTATTTTCCACAGGGAGCAGAACGAGCACCGGTAAGGACAGCCGACGGTGGAACGCAGCAGCGCGATGGGCTTCATCCAATCTATGAAGTACGAATCGCGATCTTGCGGGGCGAGCGTGCGATCCGGAAACGGAAGACTATCGATGTCGAATGCGCCTTGCGGCCCGCAGTTAATGAAGCGCCCGCTGATTCCGCGCGCCCACAATCCCGGAATCAAGCCCGGCTGCTTCCTGGTTTCCAGATCCCTCAGCAGCGCCACAAAGGGGCCGGTGCCCTCACCCTGAATCACGTAATCGATCTGCGGTTCGAAAAAATCCTCGGGCAGAAGCGTGGCATGGTGACCGCCAACCACGGTGCGGCAAGCGGGAAGAAGCTCTTTGACGCGTGCGCACGTGGCCAGATTCCGCAGCACGTGCATGGAGTATCCGGTGACACCCACGATGTCGGGTTGGAACTCCTGGACGGTGGACTCCAACTGGCCGCGATGAAGCCGCAGATCGAGAATCCGCACTTCGTGGGAGTCCGCAGTGACCCCCGCCGCCAGGTATTCGAGAGCTAGCGGTTCCGCGATTGCGCCGAGATCCCCCCACCCAATCAGTTCAGATTGTGCAGACGGATAGACCAGCAGGACTCTCACGATCCCCCCTATCGCCACTTTCGCTCCGAATTATATCACGCGCCGATGCCCCTCAACCGGCCAGTTCAGGGTTCCGATCATCGGGTTGGTTCAACAAGTACTATATGCCGCGGCTGGGATCCAGCGAAGCTTCTCTTCAAGCCGTGAATCGATCTGCAAACATCGGGAGCCCGCTCTTTGAGTCGGCCCGTGTCGCCTCGTCCTGCAGGACGTCCCAATGTTCGGCGAGAACTCCGTCCTCGATGCGGACGATGTCGGCCGCGATCCAGGAAACGGGCCGGCCGGTTCCGGAGAATCGACCGTGCACGATGACATAGTCGTCCTCCGCGACGATCAGTTGGTGTTCCTAGCGGAGCGTATCCGGCGCGCTGCGGATCAGGTTGAACAGACCTTCGCGCCCCGGTTCGATGTGGGCGCTGTGCTGGATATAGCGGTCGGACCAAAAGCGCGCCGCCGCTTCGTAATCCCGGCGATTGAACAGGGTATCGAAAGCTCCCAGCACGAGCGCTTTGTTTTGTCTGGGTGTCGTATTGGCCATAGTAATCCTCCCGATGCGACAGGGAGTTGCAAAATTCGAAAAACCGCTTGCTAGCGCGCGCGACTCGGACTGGCGCCTCTGTATTTGCCAGAGCCTACCGAGCCGCGACCGCGAGGGAGCGTTCGATCGGCTGAATATCGCAACTCCCTCTCCTAAGCCTACCGAGCCGCAACCGTGAGGGAGCGGTCAATCAGCCGAATATTCTAACTCCCTCTCCTAAGCCTACCGAGCCGCGACCGTGAGGGAGCGGTCAATCGGCCGAATATTCTAACTCCCTCTCCTGTCTTGCAGTCCGTTCCGATAGATTCAGGCGTTGGTTCCGCCGTCGACCGTGAGATTCGCGCCGGTAATATAGGATGCCTCCGGACCGGCGACGAACGCCACCAGGGCGGCGACCTCGTCAACTTTTCCATAGCGGTTGAGCGCTGTCATGGACTTCTGCGGCGCCGCCCAATCGCCCGTGGCAGGATTCAAGTCCGTGTCGATGGGGCCCGGTTGGACGTTATTCACCGTGATGCCGCGGCTTCCGACTTCTCTGGATAACCCCTGGGTAAACATCTTGACGGCCCCCTTAGTCGCCGAGTACGGTACCAGGCCGGGCGTCATCATGCGCTCGCCGACGCATGAGCCGATCATGATAATCCGGCCGCCATCGTTCATGTGTTTCAGGGCCGCGTGCGTGGCGGCGAATGTGCCGCGTATATTGATGTCGATGACGCGATCGATTTCTTCGAGTGTGGTCTCCTCGAACGTTTTCGGAATGGCCGTGCCGGCGTTGTTCACAAGCACATCCAGCCGTCCCAGGGTGCCGACGATCTTTTCGACAGCGGCCCCGACCGCCTTAGTATCGCGAGCATCCGCCTGGACCGCGATTGCCTTTCCACCAGCGCCTTCAATCTCCTTGACCACGGAGGAAGCGGCCTTGGAGTCTTTCGCGTATGTGATGGCCACACTTGCCCCGTCCGCGGCCAAACGTTTTGCGATAGCGGCGCCGATGCCCCGCGAACCGCCCGTTATGAGTGCAATCTTACCTTCTAGTTTCTTTGACATGTAAGTTCTCCTTTTGTGAGTTTGCTTGGTTGAACTAATCGTGTGTCATCTACCGATTTGCGCCTACCCTGATTTCACTCAACGCGGGTAATCGGTGTACCCCGTTAGCCCCGATGCATAAACTCTTGGCCAATCGATTTCGGTGAGCGGAGCGTTGGCGATGAAGCGCTCCGCCAGATCGGGGTTTGCGATATATGGCCGCTTTCAGCTCCTATCTGAATCACCTTCGATTGCTTGATGACTTGCAGGCCGGTAGCTCCACTTGCCCAAACCGATCCGTCTTTATCTTCCAGAAGTTGGTGAATCTGGCCTCTCCGGAGGCCGTCGCCGAAATTTGTCACTTGGCCATCTTTGATCCTGGCGATACCTCCGGTAGCGTAGGAGACCCAGATACTGCCGTCTCGTGTCGTGGCGATCGCGATCAAATGTTCCGACAGCAGGCGGCTGCCGTCACGGGCGGCATACCGCTCAAATGAGACGCCATCGAAGCGATAGAGCCCGTCGTCCGTCGCTAACCACAGAAAGCCGTCGCCTGCCCGCGCGATATCTTCGATATTGTTGGGAGCTCCGTCGCGCGGGGTCCACGATTTGTGGTAGATCTGCGCAATCGGAATCTGGGTGGAAAGGTCGGCCGCCCCTTGCAGGGTCAAGCCCCCTAGGAGCAGCAGCGTCAGGCCAAGTCCGGCAAGGTGCACGGGGCGGAAACACAAATCGAGCAATTTCGGCACGATGACCTGTCCTTCGAACTCTGCAGCTCGTTGTTCGTCAGACCAGGATCCTGTTTGGCTTGAGCCGCACCTGATCTCCAGCTGAATGCGATGGAGTTAGTATATCGAGGTTCCTGGCACGCGCGCCAAGCGGCAGCTCGGCCCCTATTTCTCGCGCAGTAACTGGTCGTACACTTCGCGCTTGGAGAGCCCGCGCTGGCGCGCCACTTGTTTGATGGCGTCCATGCGCGCGGTGCCGCCGTCGATCAGCCGTTCCACCGCCTGGTCGACGGGCGTATCGTCCGCCGCGGGCGCGGTAGCTTTCCCGATCAGCAGGGTGATCTCGCCGCGCACCGCATCGCGCGCCGCCAATTGCGCCCGCACCTCCGCCGCCGTTCCGCGCACGTACTCCTCGTGAATTTTCGTCAGTTCGCGTGCCACCACCACCGGCCGCGGACCGAGCGCCAGTTCGACGGCTACCAGCGCCTCCAGAATGCGGTGCGGAGCTTCGTAGAAGATCAGCGTGGCCTGTTCATGCGCCAGCGCCTGCAGCGCTTTGGTGCGCTGTCCCGGCTTGGCGGGCAGAAATCCGCCGAAGCGGAAGGAATCCGTGGGCAGTCCCGAAGCCGCCAGCGCGGTGAGCGCCGCCGAGGGACCGGGCACCGCCTGCACCGGCACCTCCAGTTCGATGGCCGCGCGCACTAATCGATAGCCGGGGTCCGACACCAGCGGCATTCCGGCGTCGGATACCAGCGCGATTACCGCGCCCGCGGCCAGCCGCGACGCCAGTTCCACCGAGCGCTCGGACTCATTGTGTTCGTGATAGCTGACGGTTGGCTTCTGGATCTCATAATGGTCCAGCAGCTTGCGCGTCTGCCGGGTATCCTCGCAGGCAATCAGGTCGGCTTCGCGCAGCACGCGCACCGCGCGGTACGTGATGTCCTCCAGGTTGCCTATCGGCGTCGCCACCAGGTACAGAAGACCGGCCATGCTCGATTCTAGCCCCAATACTGTTCACTTCACTCTGTCGATACTAGAGGGAGTTGCAAAATTCGAAGAACCGCTTGCTTGCGCGCGCGGCTCGGGATGGCGCCTCTGTGTTCGCCAGAGCCTACCGAGCCGCGACCGCGAGGGAGCGGTCGATCAACCCAATATTGCAACAGCGAGGCGGGGAACGGCGGCCTACGCGAGCGAGCCCTCGATCTCCACTCCGACCCTCCAGCACAGCTCCCGGCGGACGCAATTGCGGACGCGCGCCAGCGCACTCAGGCCGCTATGCGGCAGCGCCACGTGAACCCGCAGCCCCGGAGCCATCGCCTCGGGTACCAGAAACGCCATGCCCAGGGCGGAAATATTCAGCATTTCCGCCGATACCACGCGCTCCATTTCGCCGTCCAAGGGGCAGAGCCGCACCGAGGAACGCATGGGGAAGCGATCGGCCGCGCGCAACTCAGAGCCCACAAAGCCTGCCATTTCTGGAACCATCAGTGCTGTCATGTTCCTGTTGTACGGCATCCGCACCCTCCGATTCAACAGTTTGCCGCGTTTCAGAAGTACCGTCCGCGTACCGTGTACCGGTATGCGGTACCGCTGGAACCGCCGTCATAATAAATTAACTTCTATGCGGCTTTTCCTGGCGTTACTGGTTTGCGCGCCGATTTCCGTGGCGCAGCCGGCCATCGACTTTTCTTTCGCCGGCTACGGGGGCGGCGGCGTGCCCGCGCCCTATGTGGATGCCGCCATCTCCGTGCGCCCGTCGGGCGGAGACGACACCGCGCTCTTGCAGGCCGCGCTCGATCATGTCGCCGCGACGCGCGTGCGCGGCGCCTTGGTGCTGAAGCCGGGCCGGTACCGTGTTGGGGGCCACTTGGAAATGCGGGCAAGCCGCGTGGTGCTGCGAGGCAGCCCCGGAACTACCATCATCGCCACGGGAACCTCGCGGCGCACCTTGATCGAAATCGGCAATCTCGCCAATCCGAAAGCCGACAAGCCCATCGACATCGCCGACGACACCGTCCCCGCCGGCGGACGCACCTTCACGCTGCAGTCTGTCGGCGGATTGCAACCCGGCGACCATATCGTCATCACCCGTCCGAGCACTGCGGCGTGGATTTCCGCCCTCCAGATGACCGGCCTGAAGGGCACCTACGCCAAACAACGCCTCGATTGGGCGCCCGGCTCGCGCAATCTGATTTGGGACCGCACTATCGAGTCCGTTGACGCCGCCAGCAAGCAAATCACCGTCGACGCGCCCATCACCACCGCCCTGGATCGCCGCTATGGGGGAGGCACGGTGGCTAAAGTGCAGTCCGACCTGCCCGTTTCGGACATCGGAATCGAGCAAATCATATTGGAGAGCCAGTTCGATCATGCCCGCCCCAGCGATGAAGATCATTCGTGGATCGCGATCTCTCTCGATCGTGTGGAAGACGCATTCGTTCGGAAGGTGACCGCGATTCATTTCGCCGGATCGGCCGTGCGCGTCGGGCAGCGTGCGCGCCGCGTCACCGTCGAGGGCTGCGACAGCAAGTCGCCCGTCTCCGAACCGGCCGGCTATCGACGGCAAAGCTTCCTGGTGGAAGGCCAGCAGGTGCTGGTCCGCCAATGCACCTCCGAACAAGGCATGAACGATTTCGCCAGCGGCCTGCTGGCTGGTGGACCGAACGTGTTCCTGGATGACACCGCGATTTCCGCGCTGGGCGCCAGCGGATCGTTCGAGAGCTGGGCCTCCGGAGTCCTTTACGAGCGCGTACACGTCGATGGCGCGGGCATCGCTCTCACCAACGACAGCTCACGCGCGGAGGGCGCGGGTTGGACGGCCGCCAATTCTGTAGTTTGGAATTCCAACGCGCGCGCGGTCGAGGCCCGCGGCCCGGAAGGCGCCGAGAACATCGTGGACCGTTCTTCCGAGCCGCTTTACGAGGCACAGTTGGCAAAACGGACAGTCCCCCAACTCGCGCCGCTTTTAAGTTCGGACGGCGTGCCGCGAGCTCCGTTTCGTGTCCCGAAAGCCGCCGCGTCTCCGCCACCCCCAACCCACGCGGTCGACATCGTGAACGGGCGATTCGTGGTGGATGGCAAAGCGCTCTGGGGCGGCGTGGTGAACGAAGGATGGTGGCGCGGCCAGGAAGTCCCAGCCGAAGCGCTGGATGTCGGCGGCGTCTCCATCACCCGCTTCGTTCCCGGCCGAAGCGGCCCCGGACTCACCGAAGATCTCGATGCGCTCGCCGCCCGCATGGTGGCGCAGGCCACGCCGTTCTACCAGTCCATCCCCGGCCTCTGGTATGACCGCCGGCGCGACGAACACTCCACCAACTCCCGCCCCGACGCCAACGTATGGGCGCCGTTCTACGAAATGCCCTGGGCGCGTAGCGGGAAAGGGACCGCGTCCGACGGCCTCAGCCTGTTCGACCTGGCACGCTTCAACCCCTGGTACTTCGAGCGCCTGCGCGACTTCGCCGCCCTCTGCGACCGCTACGGCCTGGTCTTCTACCACAACATTTATAACACCCACAACCTGCTCGAGATCCCGCCGCACTGGGTGGACTACCCCTGGCGCCCCGCCAACAACATCAACGACACCGGCCTGCCGGAACCGCCGCCCATCGAGCCCGGCAACCACATCCACGTCGCCAACCAGGTCTACGATGTCTCCAACCCGGTCCGCCGCGAGCTCCATCGCGCGCTGATTCTGCATGAGCTGGACGAACTCGGCATGGCGCGCAATCTCCTCTTCAGCCTGGGAGCGCAGTTCGCCGGCCCGCTCGCGTTTCAGGAATTCTTCCAGGACACCGTGGCCGAATGGGAACGCAAAACCGGCCGACGCGTGCGCATCGAACTCTCGACCAGCAAGGACATCACCGACGCCATCCTGGCCGACCCCGCGCGCGCCCGCCAGGTGGCCGCCATCGACATGCGCTACTGGCAATACCGTCCCGATGGCTCACTGTGGGCGCCGCCGGGCGGCAGGAACCTGGCCTTCCGCGAAGCCATCGTAGCCGATTTCGGAAGGTCCGGCGACACGCCGCCCGATACCACGCCGCAGCAGGTCTACCGCCAGGTGCGGGAGTATCGCGACCGTTACCCCGACAAAGCCATCGTCGCCTGGAACGGCGGCGCCGGCCCCATCACCATCCTCATGGCCGGTGGCGCGGAGGCCCTGATGCTCAACCGTTCCGCCGGCCAGGGCCAGGGCCGCACCGTGGACCGCACGCCGCTCGACGCCTTCGTGCGTGAGCATCTCGCGGGCGTTCTGATGAAGATGAGGCCGCGCGATGGCGTCGCGGCGGAGACGTGGTGCCTGGCGGACGGCGAGGATCGCTCGGTGCTGCTCTACTCGCTCGCAGGCGATTCCATCCGCTTGCTGCGGGCACTCCGCGGCGCCCGCTATCAAGGTGTGTGGTTCGACCCGCGCACCGGGGACACGCACGCCGCTGAAGCGCCCGGCACGGAAATCCGCAAGCCCTCGGCGGAGGCGTGGCTACTGCTGCTGAACGCTTCGGAATGATGCGGAAGGATACCGAAGGATATGGAAGGATACTGAAGGATACTGGAGCCGCATTGGCGAAGTTTGACGCCTCGGAGGCATTCGCTTCTGACTTCAGCATTTGCCCGGAGTCTGGGTCGAAGACTTCAAACCGCCGCTGGCCACGGCCATTCTGACTTCCGACAGCCCGCAGGGCTGTCACTCGGCTTTGGCTATTCATGCATGCGGTCGGCTAGAAGGGTGGGGCAGGCAATCGTGCCTGCAGGCGGTCTTTCAGGCCGCCGTTGAATCTGAACAGACCACTCACGAGTTCGCAAGTATTTTCTCCGGCTTCGTGTCTCGCAGGCATCGTGCAGCAAGGCCCGAAAAAGTCCGACTCGTGACAGAGAGGCCGGCTGAAAACCGGCCTGCAGCCAGGATTGGCTGCCCCACGAAAGGCCAAAGCCGAGCGACAGCCCGCAGGGCTGTCAAGACTTCGTCGGACCCGCAGAGGCCGCTTCTAACTTCAGTATCCTCCGTTTCACTTACTGCCGATCTCCGCCAGTAGCTCCTTCACCGCCGCATCGAGCTGCGAATCCTTGCCGGTGTACGATTCGCCGATCGGGCGGCTTACCGCTACATCCACGGGGCGTGGATTGTTCTCCATCACCTTGCCATCCGCGCCCCGGATCACCGTCCCCGGCATGCGCATCACTGTGCCGTCGATGAGCGTGACCGAGCCGGTATAAATGATCCAACCGGCGGTGGGCTCGCCGACCACCTTGCCAAGCTTCAGCGTCCGATAGCCTTCCGTGAAATCTTCCGCGTCGGAGAGCGAATGCTGATTCACCACCAGGATGGTCGGCAGCTCCAGCGAGCGCTGCCCCAGCGCGGTTCGCGCGGAAGCGGCCGGACCGTTGCGATCCGTCATGGTGAGATACGGCCGCCGCGTCAGCACGTCCAGTGCGTAAGCATTGACGAAGCCGCCGTTATTATTGCGGATGTCGATCACCACGCCCTGCTGCCCGCGATTCTGCTCGTCGAGATCCAGATAGAGCTGCGCGAGCGCCTGCTCCGACATATCGCGAATATGCACGTAGCCCAACTTTCCGTTGCTGATCTTGGCTACGTAGGCGCGATTGTCTTCCACCCACTTGCGGTAAATCTGGTCGGCCAGCGATGCCACCGGCTGCACCGTAACCTGCCGGCCCGAGATGTCGAGCACCACGCGCTTCTCGATCTTGTGCTCCAATTGCTCATCCAGATTGACGTGCGGTCCCATGGCGACCCCATCCACCGCGCGCAGTTCTTCGCCCACCTGGATCTTCGCCAGTTCCGCCGGCGAGTGCGGCAATACCGCCGCGATCTTCAGCGTTCCCGATGTTTCATACGCCGCCCGGTCGAACGTCAGCCCGAGTTGGCCGATTGCGCCGCGCCCACCGCCGGCGGGGGCGGTAATTCCCGAGTGCGAAGAGTTCAACTCGCCGATCATGAGGCGCAAAATGGCGCGCATTTCATCGGGATTGCGCGAGCCTTCGATCAGCGGCGCGTACGTCTTGCGCACGGCGTTCCAGTCGGCGCCGTTGTAGTGCGGGTCGGCATAATTGTCGCGCTGGGCAGCCCAGGCCTCTTCGAATACCGCCATCTTCTCCTGGTTGAAGTCGACATCCATCTCGGCATCGATACTTACCGTGCGAGTCTGCTTATTTTCCACTCCGATGGCCGACACGTGTCCGTCTTCCAGGTAGAAGACGTCGTGCGAATCGGCGGAAAAC
>CAZARO010000108.1:0-9950 GCA_964487165.1 uncultured Solibacteraceae bacterium
CCCGTTGTTGTGATACAGGATGTTTTTGCCGGCGGCGCAAATGAACAGGTCCGGGTAGCCGTCGTTGTCGTAATCGCCCACGGCCACGCCGAAGTTGAAATCGAGGTCGGCGCCCAGCAGGCCCGCTTTGGCGGTGACGTCCTCAAAGGTGCCGTCGGACTTCTGGTGCAGCAGGCAGTTGTAATACGAAGGGTCGGTCTTTTTGAGGTCGGGCAGTTTGGCGCCGTTGGTGAAAAAGATGTCCATCCGCCCGTCGTTATCGTAGTCGAAGATGGCCACGCCGCCGCACATCGGCTGGGGAAAATACTTTCGGGTCACCAGGCTGTTATTGGATTTATAGGAAAAGGCCGAGCGGCCGGCGACGTCCACGAATCCTGGCCGCTTGGGCTGCACTGGCGGACTTCCGCTGAGAAGGGCGAGGCACACAAAGGCCGCCAACACCGGTATCGCTATCGCAATCGCGCTCTTCAGACCACCCTCCGCACACCAAAGTATCACCTCTGTAGGAATCCTGCCAGAGTTGACGGGCGGAAGCTCTTCGACAGACTGAAGAGCGAGTTGCCAAAGTCGAAGAACCGCTTGCTAGCCCGATCGGCTTGGAATGGTGCCTCTGTGTTTGCCAGAGCCTACCGAGCCCGACCGCGAGGGAGCGGTCGATCAGCGAATATTGCAACTCCCTCGGAAGTCTGGCCCACAGCTGTTCGTGCAAAGTCTACGGCGTTGCTGCTAGACTGATCGAAGTGAGCATGGACCCGCTGAAGAACAGCGCCCACCGGCGGCCGGCCCTCGTCAGCCTGGTCGTGATTGCCGCCGCGATCTCCATCGCCGGGCCGGTTGCGGGTCCCATTGTCTTTGAGGAAATCGCCGCCAAGTCCGGCCTCGCGTTTACTTCTAACAGTTCCCCCACCTCGAACAAGAATCAACCGGAGACCATGGTTGCGGGTGTGGCGCTCCTCGATTACGACAACGATGGCTTTCTGGATGTCTATGTAGTGAACGGCGCCGCCATCCCCTCGCTTCGCAAAGAAGGGCCGCAGTACTGGAACCGCCTGTACCACAACAACCACGACGGTACTTTTACCGACGTCACCGAGAAGGCCGGCGTGGCCGGTGAAGGTTATGGCATGGGTGTGGCGGTGGGAGACTACGACAACGACGGCTGGCCCGATATCTACCTGGCCAGCGTGACTAAGAACCAGTTATTCCGTAACAATCACGACGGCACCTTCACAGATGTTACCGATAAGTCGGGTGTGGGCGGGGGCATACTGGATGGCAAGAAGATGTGGTCCGTGGGCGCCCTTTGGGTGGATTACAACAACGACGGACTGCTGGACCTGTTTGTGGCGAACTACTGCAAATGGGAGGTCAACAAAGACCCCTTCTGCGGCCCGAGCGCGGACAAGCGCAGCTATTGCCATCCGCAGAATTACCAGCCGCTTCCCAACACCTTGTACCGCAATAACGGCAACGGGACCTTTACCGACGTATCCGCGGCCACCGGCCTGAGCAAGCACTACGGCAAGGGAATGACTGCCGTGATGGCGGACTACGATGGCGACGGCTTCATGGACGTCTTCGTGACCAACGACACCATGCCGAACTTCCTGTTCCACAATATCGGCGGCAAGAAATTCGACGAGGTGGCGCTGGAGCAGGGCGTCGCCTACCCGGAGAGCGCCAAGGCCATCTCCGGCATGGGCGCCGATTTCAAGGACGTGGACAACGACGGCAAGCCCGATATCTGGCACACCGCCATCGAAAACGAGTCGTTCCCTCTTTTCCGTAACCGCGGCAATGAATTCTGGGAAATGACTTACAAAAGTAAACTAACCTCCACGCGGAATATGTCCGGCTGGTCGAACGGGATTTTCGATTTCGACAACGACGGTTGGAAGGATCTGTTCGTGGCGCGCGGCAACGTGCTCGATAACGTGGCGCTGTACTCCACCCGTAAATACGAAGAGCCCAACACCGTGTTCCGCAACCTGGGCAACGGCACGTTCCAGGATGTCAGCGCCACCGCCGGCCCCGATTTCCAGCATGCCGCTCCGCATCGCGGCGCCGCCTTTGGAGACCTGGATAACGACGGCCGCATCGACGCCCTGGTGACCGTCCTGAACGGCAAGATGGAGTACTTCCATAACATCAGCAGCAACGGCAATCATTGGATTCTGCTCAAGCTGGTCGGCGTGAAAAGCAATCGCATGGGCCTGGGCGCGCAGATCGCCATCACCGCCGAGGACGGCTCCAGGCAGTACAACGAAGCCACCACCGCGGTGGGGTATGCGTGCTCCAGCGATCCGCGGGTCCACTTCGGGTTGGGCGCGTCGAAGACCGTCCGCGAGATCGATATCCGCTGGCCCAGCGGGATTCGCCAGACGCTGCGCAACGTCAAGGCCGACCAGATCCTGACCGTCGAGGAACGCGCGGGAACACCCTAATCCGGGCTCCGCGATTTCTGCCTAACCCGCCCCGAAAATTGCATTTATGCGGAACCAGCTGGTCTCGCAAAACGGAGAAGCATGCGCGCGTGTGAATCATTTGTTACCGGAACGATAATTCGAAACCCGGACAAAAACCGCTTGTAAGGGTGGGCAACGGAGTGTATACTGCGGTCAATAACCTTCGCTTTCTGGGAACTGTGAATGCACTCGACCATGGAGTTCGAGCAGGAAAAACGCGAGTTTCAGTCGCTTCTCGCGTCCGGTATTTTCGATCGCGCCCCCAATCTCGCGCAGGTGCTGACCTACGTTTGCGAAAAATATTTTGAGGGCGCTGCTCAACAGATCAAGGAATACAACATAGCCGTTGAAGCACTGGGCAGGCCCGCGGGCTTCGACCAAAAGCGCGACTCCATCGTCCGGGTGGAGGCGCACCGGCTGCGCAAGCGCTTGCGGGAATATTACGTCAACGAGGGCGCCGCACACAGCGTGCGGATCGATATTCCGCCGGGCCAGTACGCGCCTACTTTCGTCCGTCAACTCACGCCGCAGCCTCGCCTCGTAGAGCAGACGGCGGTAGCGGCGGAGCCCGCGCCGGTGAGTGTGCCGGCGCCCAAATGGACCGAGGTGCAAACATTTACGCCCGCCCATAACCCGGTCCCATTTACTCCTCCGACGCTGCTGCTGGAGGGCGGATCCAAAGACCGGAAGGGAATGTGGATCGCGTTGTCGCTGGCGTTGCTGGCCGTCTCCGGCATGTTCATGTGGAAGGCGTCGGCCGCCAAGCCTGACAGGGTTCTCGCCCTTCCGATGCCCGGAATCGTTCCCCCGGCATCGCAGGGCGTGCGCATTCTGGCGGGCCTGAAGAGCGGCTCTTACACCGACCGCTTCGGTCGCATCTGGCAAAGCGACCGGTACTTTCAGGGCGGCGCGGCCTTCGAGGCCACCGGTCACACCATTGCCTGTACCCGCGACCAGCGCCTGTTCGTCAACCGCCGCGAAGGCATCTTTTCCTACGACATTCCGCTGCCGCCGGGAGTCTATGAACTGCGGCTGTATTTCGCGGAGAATCTCTACGGTGAAAACAACATGGCGGGGGGCGGAGAGGCCACCCGGATCTTCCACGTCTCCGCCAATTCCCAAGAAATTCTGATGGATTTCGACGTGATTCGGGAAGTGGGCCCCGGCGCCGCGGATATCCGCACTTTCAAGGACATCTCGCCGGCGGCGGACGGCAAACTGCACCTACGGTTCGAACCCGGCAACAATCCGGCCATGGTGAGCGCCATTGAAATCACACCGGGAATCGCGGGAAAACTGGCGCCCATCCGGATGGTCTCGCGCGACCACCCCTATACCGACAAGCAGGGGCGGGTCTGGGCGCCCGACGCTTACTCCCGCGGCGGCCAGTTACTCATGCGCACCGAGCCGATTACTAACATAGACGATCCCGAGCTGCTGCACGGCGAGCGGTACGGCAATATCACCTATGCGATTCCCGTGCCGCCCGGGCGGTACGGAGTCACGCTGTATTTCGCCGAAGCCTGGTTCGGCCCGGCGCAGTTTGCCGGCGGAGGA
Source organism: uncultured Solibacteraceae bacterium (assembly GCA_964487165.1). Lineage (GTDB taxonomy): Bacteria > Acidobacteriota > Terriglobia > Bryobacterales > Bryobacteraceae > PALSA-129. The sequence continues at coordinate 4,023 of CAZARO010000108.1, forward strand.
ATAGGCAGCCGCCTCTTCGATATTCTATGCAATGGCGTGGCGTTGCGCCGCAACTTCGATATCTTCAGGGAAGCCCACGGCAGCGACCGGGCGATCACGCTTCCGTTTCACGGGCTGGAGCCGGACGCGGAAGGCAAGCTGGTCATCGCTCTCATGCCGGTCCGCAATTACGCCGCGATTAACGCCATGGAAGTTGTCGACGAATCGAAGTGAAATAAAGGTACCTAAGCTCCCCTTCTTGCGTATCCTTACCATAAGAGACGCCGACGTTACCCCGGGGGGGCCGCGCAGGACGCCATGCTGCCCTACTTGAGTTCGATGCGATGGGGCGTGCCGTCGTCCGCGATGCGTGCCGTGGACTTACCTCTGTGGAAGACGAAATCGCGCGCGGCGGGTCGAAAGCTGCCCGTGGGCGCGGCGAGCTCGATTCGATTGTTGCGGTAAGTCACGCCCGTGCGCCTGAAGGTGCCTTGCACGTACGCCTCGGTGAGCCCGTCGTCCTCGTAGAGTTGGGTGGACGCTTCGCCGCGCGCATCGGGATAGACCTCGAACTCCAGCGGGCTGGCGGGCTTTTCCCCCACGTAATTCATCTCCGGGCCCATGGGCAGAATCGCGCCGCCGCGCACGTAGATCGGCACGGTTTCGAGCGGCGCTTCCACGCGAATCATGCGGCCCCCCTCCTGGCGGGTTCCCGTCCAATAGTCGTACCAGATGCCGGCTGGAAGATAGACCAGCCGGGCGGTCAGGTCCGGCTTGAGAATCGGCGCCACCAGCAGATCGTCGCCAACCATGAATTCGTCGTCGATTCCGAGTACGTTCTCATCGTCCTGGTAATTCAGCAGGAGGGGTCGAAAGAGTGGCACGCCGCTGCGGTGCGCCTCCTCGATGGTCGTGTACAGGAACGGGAGAAGGCGATAGCGAAGCTTCAGGTACTTACGGATGATGTCTTCGTAATACTTGCCGAAGCGCCAGGGTTCGTGGTCCGGCGACTCTATCGCGGCATGATTGCGGCAGAAGGGAGTAAGAAATCCCACCTGGTACCAGCGCACCAGCAGTTCGGGATCCGTCCGGCCGATAAAGCCGCCGATATCGGAGCCCACAAAGGGTTCGCCCGAGAGTCCCAGCGTCATAAACATCGGCAGGCTGAGTGCCAATGAGTCCCAGGTGCTGCGATTGTCGCCGGCCCACATGGTGGAGTACCGCTGGATGCCGGCGTAAGCCGCGCGCGTGATTACATAAGGCCGCTGATTGGGTAACAGCCGGGCGAGCCCTTGATAAGTGGCGCGGGCTTCGTTGAGCGCGAAGACGTTGCGGTTGCCGGCGTAAGGGGAGTAAGTACCGCCATCGTAAGTAACTACGTCCGCCTGCGACTTACCGCTCTGGTCGGTAAAGTCCGACGGCTCATTCATATCGTTCCAGATGCCCGCCACACCGTTGTCGGTATAGGCGCGGTGCAGGTCACCCCACCAGCGTGCCGCCGCGTCCAGGGTGTAGTCCACGAACACCGCTTCGCCCGGCCATACGCGGCCCACCCAGACTTTGCCGTCCTTGCGCTTGAGGAAGTAATCGTTGGCTTTTCCCTGGTTGTAGGCGTAGTAGCTTTGGTCCTGCGGCGCCAACTCGGGGTGAGCGGAAGCGTCCTGCGCGCCGGCCGCGGGCGGCTGAAATTTGACGCCCGGGTCGACGATGGTCACCACTTTCACGCCCTGCGCGCGAAGGCGGTCAGTGAAGGCTTTGGGATCGGGGAAGCGCTGCGGGTCCCAGGTGAAATCGCGGTAGCTGTTCATGAAATGGATGTCGAGATGGAGGACGTCGAGCGGCAGATCGTCGGCGCGGTACTTGCGAACCACCTCCTCGGCCAGCGAATCCGGGTAGTAACTGTAGCGGCTCTGCTGATTGCCAAGGGCCCACATGGGCGGCATCGGCATATGGCCTGTCAGGTCGGCGTAGCGCGCCAGGATCTTCTTGATAGACGGCCCCGCAAAAAAATAGTAGTTCATCTCGCCGCCCTCGGAAGAGAAGGTGGCGTACTCCTGCGATCGCGCCCCGAAATCGAAATACGTGCGGTAGCTGTTGTCGAAGAAAATGCCGTATGCCGCGCGGTGCTGCCACCCGATATAGAAGGGAATGCTCTGGTAGATCGGGTCGGTTCCTTCCTGGTAGCCGGGGGTGTCGGAGTTCCACATGCTGAACTCGCCGCGGCGCTTATCGAGGTGCGCGGCCTTTTCTCCCAGCCCGTAGAAGTGCTCGTCGAAGCCGAATTTCTTGAAGGCTGCTACCACACCCGATTGCGGGTCGAAGCGCATCGGCTGCTGATCGGCATTGATGGTCTGATGCGTTTTCGGGTCGCGAAACTCGATCCGCAAGGGCGAGCGGTAGATCTCCACTTCCAACTCGTCGGTCGAAATGCGGAGCGTGCCCGGTTCGTCCGCGAGATTCCAGCGCGGCACGTCCCAGGCGGTCTTTTCGATGGCCCAGGAGTGGTCGCGGGCGGGCAGGGCGCTCAGGAAGGCGGCGCGCACGCGAATCAGGCCGGGCGCCATCACGGTAATGCGAACCTGGGATCCATCGGTGCAGGTCAGGGTCACGGCGGCGTCGGTTTTGACGAAACTCGCCACCGGGCCGACGGATCGCAGACCATTCAGGTCGATGGCCGCCGCTCCGCTGGATACGATCAGAGCGCAGAATGCCGATCGGAGTAGTTTCATAGTGCTCTTGACTATGCTACTGCCATCCGACTCCAGTTGGTGGGTTTTGCGGGGTATGGATGGCAAACTGCGGCCGAGTGGCACTCGGCCTTCCGCTGTATCCGGGTGGGTTTCCAACAGTTTCCAACCCGCTTTCGCGGGCTGAAGCCCGCGCCACCAAGATGTCTCGACCCGCACCCGCCTGGGTGGGGTGGGCTTCAGCCCGCCAGTTAGGGAGCAAATGGTCAAACTCCAGGGCGCGTTTCCAACAGTTTCCCACCCGCCGCGCGATGCCATCAAGCCTCACCTTTTCAGTGATAGCATTTTGGTAGGATTTTTCCATGCACGGGAGAGAGGGATAATGGGCCGGTGCGGTTCTTGGCTGCTGCTGCTGTGCGCCGGGGCGTGGGCACAGGCGCCGGACACGGCATTCTTCGAGACGAAGATACGGCCCGTGCTGGTGACGAAGTGCTACTGTGCCACGCCTCCACGCTTCCGTCGCCGATGAGCGGACTGGCGCTCGATACCAAGGCCGGCCTGCTCAAGGGCGGTGACGGCGGCCCAGCGGTAGTCCCCGGCAAGCCTGCGGAAAGTCGCCTGCTCGCCGCCATCCGCTATACCGACCCGGATCTGCAGATGCCTCCCGCCGGCAAACTGTCCGATTCCGTGATTGCCGATTTTGAAACGTGGATCGCCTCCGGCGCGCCCGATCCGCGGACCGGTCCGTCCACCGCTGCTCCGGGGCCCGCGCCGTTGAAAAGCATGTCCATCGCGGACGGCCGCAACTGGTGGGCCTTCCAACCGGTGCACGAACTGCCGGCGCCGTCCACCAAGGGCGCATGGCCCCAAACCAAGATCGATTCCTTCATATTGGCTAAACTGGTGGAAAAGAAGCTGGTGCCATCGCCCGCGTGTTTGGCGAGGCGGTGAAGGACCTGTTGGTATAACCCATCGGTTAGCGAAATAATTTCGTTGCAAACGGGCTCCGATGTTATACAATTCCTGGTGCGAGTTCGCTGAAATGCGATTCGCGCGGTTGCGACTTATACAAATTGCCTGGTTGCATCCAGAGATTTTGGTAACGGAGATTCCCAATGAAATCGCTCAAAACGAGAAGAGATTTTCCCTTGCAGGTGCTCGGACTGGCGGGGTTGACTGCGGCTTTGGCGCCGGCGCAACAGCCGAAGCAGACCGTTTCGTCGTCCAAGCATCCCAATTTGGCGGCGGCGCAGCAGTTGTGCGAGCAGGCGTATGACAAGGTAGTGGCGGCTCAGGGAGCCAACGAGTTCGACATGCAGGGGCATGCGCAAAAGGCCAAGGAACTGCTCAACCAGGCCAACACGGCGCTGAAAGCGGCGGCCACGGCGGCCAACGCGGCCAATAAGAAGAAGGCGGCGCAGTAGCGGCCGCGGAACCAGCCTGCAGTAGCGCGGTGAGGGGTGGTGTGTCCGGACTCTGGCGCTATGGGCCTGCGCGCCCGCTATTGCAGGCGGTTGGTCCGTCCAGCAATTCTCAACCCTACCTATATCGGCCGCAGACCTCGGCCTAGCCAAGGCAGTCTCTCCCTAACCAAATCCTCGGTAGCGCGTCTACCCAATGTCCCGCAATTCGGGTAGAATGTCTGCTGACGCTATGCCAAACGAATCCCCCGACCGTATCCAGTTGCTGCAGGGAACCCTCGACATGCTGATTTTGCGCACGCTGCTGTTCGGCCCCGCTCACGGGCACCAGATTGCCAAGCACATCCAGCGCACCACCGAAGACCTGCTGCAGGTGGAGCACGGATCGCTATACCCGGCGCTGCATCGGCTGGAACGGCAGGGGTGGGTGGCCGCCAAATGGGAGTCCGCCGGCAAAGATCTGAAGCGCGAATTCAAGTATTACCGGCTCACTCCGGCGGGGAAGCGCCAGCTGCTCGCGGAGGAGTCGAAGTGGAAGCAGCTCACTGGCGCGATTGCGCGCATCATGTGGCCGGCCGAGGAGGGCTGACATGTGGTGGCGGCGGAAAGATCGGGAGCGGGATTTAGAGCGCGAGCTGCAGTCGGATGTGGAGCTGGAGGCGGCCGAACTGGAGGAGCACGGGCTGCCGCCGGAGCAGGCGCGCCGCGCGGCACAGCGGGCGTTCGGCAGCGCCACGCTGGTCAGGGAGGAGATTCGCGAAATGTCGCGCTGGACAATATTCGACCGGCTCGCGCAGGATCTGGGCTACGGGTGGCGCACCCTGGGGCGAAATCGCGGCTTCGCCACGGTGGCGATTCTCACTCTGGCGCTGGGAATCGGAGCCAACACCGTAATCTTCAGCGTGTGGAACGCCGTGGATTTGCGCCGCCTTCCGGTGCGCGATCCGCAGCAGCTTACGATGCTGGAGTGGAGCGCCAACGCCAAATGGCAGGGCGGCACGTCGAGTGGCTATAGCGGCTGCGATGCCGACCGCCTGCACGCGGCGCACGCGGAATGTGGCTTCAGCTATCCGGCGTTCGAGTACTTCCGATCGAGAGCCAGATCGGTGAGCGGACTCGTGGCGATTGCCGGTCCCGCGGGCTTGCAGGCGCGCATCGGCGGCGAGATCGTGTACGCGTCGGCGCAATTTGTGAGCGGAGATTTCTTCCAAGTGTTGGGCGTTCCGGCGCAATTCGGCAGGACCATAGAGGAGGCCGACGACCATGCGGGCGCGGCTCCCGTGGCGGTGCTGAGCGCGCGCTATTGGGAAGCGCATTTCCAGAGCGATCCTGGAGTGTTGGGCAGAACCATCGCTCTCGAAGGGAGCCCGTTCACGGTAGTCGGCGTGGCCGGTAAGGATTTCAGCGGGCTGGACCCGTCCTCATCGCCCGATATGTGGATCGCGGTGCACGCGAGTGCCAGTTTGGGCTATGGCTGGTGGTCTTCCCTGGGTACGGACAATCGCTGGCTGTACCTCATCGGACGGCTCAAGCCGGGCGTGGGCGCGGAGCAGGCGCGCGCGGAATTCGATGTGCTGCTGCGGCACGCCCCGGGAGTGGCGGAGGCGTTCGGACCGGACGGCAAAGTGGCGGCCGCGCTCACCGATGTGGGCCGGGGCTTGTCAGGATTGCGCCGCATCTATGGCGATCAGCTTCATGTGCTGATGGGGGTGGTAGCCCTGGTGCTGCTCATCGCCTGCGCGAATATCGCCAACCTGCTGCTCACCAGGGCCACGGTGCGGCGGCGGGAGATGGCGGTACGGATGGCCATCGGGTGCACCCGCGCGCGGCTGCTCCAACAG
>CAZARO010000109.1:0-9941 GCA_964487165.1 uncultured Solibacteraceae bacterium
GATGACGTCGGCTGTCAAATTGCAGCGCGTGGTGCGCAATACGCGCGCCGCCATGGCCATCGAGGCTCTGGCCGCCGCGCGCGCGCTGGATCTGCTGGCGCCGCTGAAATCGAGCCCGCTTATCGAAGAGGCTCGCGGCCGCATCCGGCGCGTCTCGCCGCCCTGGGAAGGCGACCGGCCGTACTATCGCGACATCGCCGCCATCGATAGCCTGATCGCCAACGGCGCGCTACGTGTGTAGTCTATTCGTGGGCGCGGACTTGTGCCAGCCGTTCGCGCAGGAGTAGTGGAAGGCCGGCCTCAATCTCAGGTGTGATGAGCTTCTGTTCGTCCAGGTCCTTAAGGTGGGTTTGGTCTTTGAGGCGGAAGCTGGTGAGCTTCATGGTCACCAGATCTGCGAGCGCAACGACCGGGATTCCCTGGAGTGTGCGGCCCTCGCCGATCTTGGCCGCGGGTTCCGAATACTCGGGGCGCACCTTCTCGCCTTCGAATATCATGTGAACTGCCCGGCGGGCCGAAGGCTGCCCCTTTTGCACCAGCATATCGACACCGGCCGCATGCCGGTATTCCAGCCCGAAGGGCTCCGCGGCCTCCGCAATTCTGGCGAGATCTTCGCGGCGGACCACGATATCGATGTCTTTGGTCAGGCGTCCCGCGTCGGCTTCAGATTCCTCCACGTAGAGGAACGTGGCCAAGCCGCCGACAACCCGGTACTCGATGTCCGCCGCACGGAAGGCCTTTTCCACGCGAGCCGCGAGATTGAAGAGATCCTGCAAACGCACCTCGAAAAAAGTGTTGACGAAGAGTGACACGGCGTTCCTTATCGGATTATCTCACTCTCCGGCCTATTTGAAGGCTTCCGCCACCTGCTCCTGCATCTGCCCGGCCGTAGCGGCCGGCGCGACCACCAGGCATTCCGCCGTTACCACCAACGGAATGCGCACCACCTTGCCGCCGATCATGCAGGCGTAGGGCATGGACAGATGCTCCGCTACCCGTTTGACCAGTTCCCTGCCGGCCGTCTTGCACGGCGGCACGATGGCCAGGAAATCCTGCTCGCTCCAGCGCCCCACCACGGCATCCTTGGGAACGGTGTTGCGCAGGCGCCGCCCGAATGTCGCCACTACGTCATCCGCAATCGCCGGACTGAATCGCGCCCTGGCCTCCGCCAGCCCGCGCATCTTGAGGATCATCAAACAAGCGCCCTGCGGCGGTATCGCCCCTAGATATTCGGCGATGAAGCGGCGGTTGGAGAACTTGCTCACCTCGTCGGTGGAGACCGCGGCCTCCAGCGAGTCGATGCGGTTATGCAGCAGGTGCATTTCGGTCTGCAACTGGGCGACGGTGAACTGATGCTGCTTGCGCAATTGTTCCAGGCTCTGCTCGATGTTGTCTGCCACCGCCCGCAGCGCCGCGCGCACCGCGTTTCCCTCGGGAGAATTCGCTACTTCCCGCAGACGATCGAGCGCACCGAGCAGCTTGTAGTTGTGGTCGGAGTCGCATTGCGACAGCCCTTCCACCATTTCCCGCAGCGCCAGTGCCGTGGAACTTAATTGATTGCGCAGCCCGTTCAGATACTGCGCCGCCTTATCGCGATAGTCCCGCAACAATCCCCGCACAGTGGAACGGCTTTCGGCCAGCGCCTCCGCGGCCGGGTCGGCCAACTCAGCGGCCAGATTGGACAGGTATTGGCGGTACGGAGCGGTGATCGCGGCATCCAGGTCCACGGCGTAGTGCGCCATATTGTCGATGGCGGCGACATAGCAGTCGAGCGCCATTTTCCTCGACTGGTGGGACTTCTCGAGCTCGGTCAGATTCTGTCGAATCGAAATCATCGCTCCACGCTCACCCTGAATATCGGCGGTAATCGGCGGCCGCTGTAGCCCTCGATCCGCATTTCGAAAGCGGCGGCAGTACCTCCCGGCGCGCGGAACGTCAGTCACCTTATAATGAAGGCAATGTATCGATTCGCTTTATTCGCAATCCTGGGCGCTGCCGCCTTTGCCCAAACGGACGCGCCGCCGGCCGAAAAACCACCGGAGGGATTGGAGCAGGCCGTACGGACGCGCGTAACCGAGTTCTACACCATGATGTTGAACGGCCAATACCGCAAAGCCGAAAACTGGATCGCCGAAGACACCAAGGATTACTACTATGGAGGCGCGAAACCCGAGATCCGCAAGTTCGAGGTACTGACCATCGAGTTCTCTGACCATTTCACCCACGCCAAGGCGCTTACCAGGTGTACGGAACCGGTGGTGGTCGCCGGTTTTCCGCCCGGAGAGATGACGGTGAATGTCCCCAGTCTGTGGAAGATCGAAAACGGAAACTGGTATCTCTACGAGGATCCGGACAAGATCATCAACCCCAGCGGATTGCAAAGCAAGATTCAGGCCGTCGTCGATGGGGCAGCCGCCGCGAATTCGCCCGGAGGCCATCCAGCCCTGCCGGCGATGCCTAAGGACATACCCACCGATCCCAGCTTTGCTTTAGGCAAGATTCAGGTCGACAAGAAGCAGGTCGAAGTGGCGCCCGGCGAGGTGGAAAAAGTTGCCATCACCAACGCTTCTGACGGCCCCGTGACGCTGGAACTGGGTTATCCTCTGCGCGGGATTGACGCCAAACTGGATCGCACCGAAGTGGCCAAGGGTGAGAAGGCGATTCTCACGCTCACGGCCGGCAAGGATCCGGGTGCCGGCCCCTACTACCTGCGGGTCATGCCCACGGGAGAAGCGATCCGCATCCAGGTGCAGATAAAGTAGCGCGCTGGGCGCCTATTTCTTGGGGTCCGAAGGCGGGGGAGCCGGATCGTTCTTGGGAAACTCCACTTTGGTGGTCTTCTCGAGATCGTCCAGCCAATTCCGGGCCTTATCCTGCTTCAATTGCGCATAAATAGCGTCTTTCACTTCCGCCAGCGGAGTATAACTCACGGAGTCGGCGTGGACGATATAGAATCCGCCCGGTTGCCGGATAGGCTCGCTGACCTCGCCCTCCTTCAGGCCCAAGACGCCCGCGCGCAAAGCGTCGGGGACGTTGTCGGTCATGTTCCAAACGCCCAGATCGCCGCCTTTTGCCTTGCTGGTTTCGTCGTCGGATTCGGTCTGCACCAGCTTGGCGAAATCGGCGCCCCCGCGGATCTGGACCACCAGTTTATCGGCCTTTTCCTTGGCCTCGTCTTCGGTGAGCACCTTCTTCGGAATACGGCTGGCATTCACCGAGGAGGAACCGGCCTCGGCCGCCGCGGCGGTAGGGCCAAACGCCACCTTGATGCCGCTCACCTTGATCCGCCGGAAAGGCTCTTTGTGCTCGTTGTAGTATTTCTCGAGTTCCTCGGGCGTGACCGTTATCGCCGCGGTGGACTCCAGGAATTCGGCTTGCGCCAGGGCGACCGTGGCGGCGAAATCGACACCCTGTTTATAGGGCGCCTTTTCGTCCAGCTTCTGGCCCTTTGCGGCGGCCGCGGCCTTCCGGTACATGGCGTAGACTTTCAGGAACCGCTGCGGATTCTGCTCCGCCAGCGACCGGTATGTGTCCGGCAGCACGGGAATCAGGGCCTGGAGTTCTCCCGCCGTCATGGTGGATCCATCTTCGAAGGTGACCATGACGGCGTCGGGTTTCTCGGCCGGGGCGGGCGGTGCGGACTGCGTCCAGCCAAGGCACGCACAAAGGAGGACAAGAAGAGAAAAAGCTTTCATGGGTCTGCTTCGTTTCAGTGTAGCAAACGGGCCTCGCTTGGGAGTCCCGATCAATTCAACCCCACGGCCGGCTCCAAACTGCGAACCTTGGCCGATAGGGTGGTCCGCTTGAGCCCGAGCATATCGGCGGCCGCCTTCTTGTTTCCTCCGGTCTTCTGCAGCGCCTGTTCCAGGATGCTGCGCTCGATCAACGCCAGCGTCTGCTCGTAATCCATGCCGTTATCGGGCACCGAAACGAGGGGGCCGGCGCCCGATATGGGAATAGCAGGGCAGACCGGCGTGGGAAGAGGAAAGTCGCCGATGTCGAGCAGTTCCCGGTTGCCGCTGAGCGCCACCGCCATTTCCACGGCATTTTCCAGTTGGCGCACGTTTCCCGGCCAGGACAGCTGCGCCAGCCGTTGGGCCGCCGGCGGGGCCAACGTCTTCAAGGCCATCCCCTCGAAAGAGCATATTTTCTGCACAAAATGCGCCGCCAGCCGGGGGATGTCCTCGCGCCTTTGGCGTAGCGGCGGCATCTGAATCGGCACCACGTTGAGGCGGTAATACAGGTCTTCGCGGAAGCGGCCCTGTTCCACGCGCCGCGCCAGATCGCAATTGGTGGCTGCTACCAGGCGGACGCTCAGACGGATGGTCTCGGAGCTACCCAGCCGCTGCAACTCCCGTTCCTGCACCACGCGCAGGAGCTTGGCTTGCAGGCCGAGGGCCAGGTCTCCGATTTCGTCCAGGAATAAGGTGCCGCCCTGGGCTTCTTCGAAGCGCCCGACGCGATTCTGGATGGCCCCTGTGAAAGCTCCTTTCACGTGGCCGAACAGTTCCGCCTCCAGGAGATTCTCGGGCAGGGCGCTGCAGTTGACCGCTACCCAGGGTCCGCGCTTTCGCTGGCTAGCCAGGTGCAGCGACCGCGCCGCCAGTTCCTTGCCGGTGCCGGTTTCCCCGGTGACCAGCACCGTGGAACGCCTGCCCGCCACCAGTCGAATGATGTGGCGGACCTGGCGAATTTCCTGGCCGTCACCGATCAGCAGCCGCTCCCATTCATCGCCGCTGGCTTCGGCCGGCGGGACCTGCTCGGCGGTGCCGCGCTCCTGCCGCAGTCGGCCGAGGAACGGGACAGCATCGTCATCGGCAGGGAGGAACTGGAACGCGCCCAGACGAGCCATGCGGACGGCCTCGGCGGGCGAAGCGGCGGGGTCGTAAATCAGAACCGGGACTTGAGGCGCGGCTCGTTGTATTCTTTCCAACAGTTCGGCCCCACGCCAGCCCGACGCCGGAAAGTTCAATATCGCGGCTATATAAGGATGTCGCGACAGTTCCGCCAGAGCCTCGTGGGAGGATCGCGACTCCACCTTATAACTAGCTGAAAGCAAAGGCCATTCCGAAGCCTCGAAGGGCTCCTCGGAAAGCCACAGCAGGCGCTGATCTGGGTTCGCGGTCACAGTCCAACCATCGGCGGAAGACGGCGAAACTTTAGGGCGGAAGATTACACTTTGCAACGCGAGTCCCCTAAAGAGCGGGACGCTCTCTGCCGATATGAAGGGTAGCCAGAGAATGGCGGGCTTGGTATGAGAATCTACGATCGGGATCTGACGGGAACGGCGGCCAGTGAATCCGGGCGCTCGCAGGAAACACAGAGGACGGATCGCGAGGCGAGCACAACGTCGTCGCAGGCGGGAGGCACGTCGGGCGACCGCGTGGAGCTGTCCAGCGGATTGGCCAGTGTGTCCCGTGCCTTGTCGGCATACGGCTCGGATCGCGCCAGTAAGGTTCAACAATTGGCCGCGCAGTTTGAGTCCGGCGACTATCAGCCGAGTTCTATGGCCATCAGCCAGGGCATGGTGGCACAAGCTCTCAGCGGCGGAGCCCAATAAGTGCCTGCCGCGCCGGTCGCGGAACGGCTGGTGACAGCCCAATCGGAAGTGAAACGGGCTTGCGACTTACTGATTACCCCTACCCTCGAAGCTCTCCCTAATTGTCCGGACGCGTTGGCGCGGGCGATTTCCGCGTTGACGGATTTCCGCTCGCAGTGCCTGGCAGTCCCCGCCGGCCCCGAGGCCAGGTCCATGACCCGCGAATTGCAGAAAGACATTCTGCGCGCCAGGCGGCTATTGCAGAACTTAGCCGGTTTCTATGGGGGCTGGGAGCGAATCCTGGGAACCATGAGCGCGGGATACACCGCTGCCGGGAATCCGGCGCCGGTTGCCCGCATAGGGCGGTTTTGCTGCCGCGGATAGATTGCCATGCCGAGCCTGACTGCCACTATGATGACCGCGTCGAACGCGCTCGGCGCCTACGGACAGGCTCTGGACGTGGTGCAGAACAACGTGGCCAATGCCTCCACTCCCGACTACGCCAGTCAGAGCCAGTCGCTGAATGCCATGGAATTCAATCCCACCCAGGGGTTCACGGGCGGCGTGGCCGTCGGCCAGGTAGCCAGTTCGCGCGACGAATACGCCGAGCAGACCGTGCAGCAGCAGACCACCCTTTTGGGACAAGCGCAGCAGGATGTAAACAGTTTGACCTCCATCCAATCGCAGTTCGACGTGACTGGCACCTCCGGCATTTCCGCCGCGCTGAACGGCTTGTTCACCGCCTTTTCGGCCTGGGGCCAGGCGCCCTCAAGCTCGGTAGCGCAACAAAACGTCCTCCAGCAGGCCACCTCCGTGGCGAACGCGTTTCAGCAGACGGCCGCCTCGCTTAAGGCCGTGGCACAAAGTACCAATCAACAATTGCAGAGCACCGTCACCCAAGTGAATCATCTGGCCACGCAACTGGCGGGATTCAACCAGCAGATCATGAACGGGGACCATAACGATCCCGGCCTGGATGCGCAGATCCACTCCACGCTCGACCAACTGTCCACCGAGGGCAGTATCAGCGCCACCCAGCAGCCCAACGGCACGTGGACGGTGCTGCTCAACGGGCAGACGCCGCTAGTCATGGGGAATCAAACCTTCGCCCTGAGTCCTGGTACAGTATCCCCGAGCGCCACATCGGCCAATCCGGCCGCACCGGTTCACCTGAGCCTGCTGGCCTACGATGGCACCGACATCACCGCCGACACCACCTCCGGACAACTCGGGTCGCTATTGAATACCGCCAACGTGGTGCTTCCGAGCTATTTGGGCGACGCCAATCAGCCCGGCAGTCTGAACCAACTCGCGCAGTCGTTCGCGAGCAATGTGAACAACCTGTTGACCGCTGGCAATCAGAGCGACGGACCGCCTCCCGTCCCTGGCGTACCGTTGTTTACCTACGACACCGTCAATGCGACCAACGTGGCCCAGAGTCTGCAAGTAAGCTCGACCATCCAACCCGGTCAACTGGCGGCCATCAGCCCCGGGCCGCCCGAGGTCTCGAACGGTGTCCCGCTGGCGTTAGCCCAACTGGCCGATCCCACCACGGCGACCGACGAGATCGGAGGCCTCAGCTACGCCCAATCCTACGCCGGCATGGCCTCCAACGTCGGCGCCCTGCTGAATAACGCCAACGACACCCTGACCACGCAGCAGTCGGCGGTGGCGCAGGCACAGAACGTACGCCAGCAGATGTCGGGCGTCTCGCTCGACGCCGAAGCGACTATCCTTATTCAGTTCCAGCAAGCCTACGAAGCCAGCTCCAAATTGATTACGGTGCTGAACCAACTGACCGAGGACACCATTAACATGCTGTCAACCTCCTAAGAAACACCCCATGATTACCAACGTCGACCCGCAAAACGCCCTGTTCCTGAACGGCATCGATCGCATCCAGAACGAGATCTCCCAGGCCAGCGACCAGGTCTCTTCCGGCCTGCGGATCACGGTGCCTTCGGATTCGCCCGACCAGATCGGGGCGTTACTCCAACTGCGGGCCAACCTGTCGCAGAATTCGCAGGTCCAGTCTAACCTCAGCCTCGCGCTCACCAACGCCCAGGCCGCGGACAACGCACTCAGTTCGTCCATCCAGCTCATGGATACCGCCACTAGCCTGGCTACGCAAGGCGCAACCGCTACTTCGGATGCCACGACTCGCGCCAGTCTTGCTCAGCAGGTGCAATCGATTCTGCAGCAGATGGTGTCCAACAGCCAGACGAATGTGCAGGGCGTGTACATCTTCGGCGGAGATCAAGGTACGCCGCAATACACGTACGACCCCACGCAGACCGATCCGGTAATCACGCAGCAAACCTCGGCGTCGACCAGCCAGATTCAAAATCCCTCGGGCGGGACGTTCCCCGCCGCCCTCACTGCCCGGCAGATTTTCGACGACCAGGATCCCACTACCGGCGGTCCCGCCACGGACAACGTCTTCGGCGCTCTGACTACCCTCATCACCGCTCTCAACAACAACGACACGGCAGGCATCGGCAACTCGATTTCGCTGCTTCAGGCGGCCTCCCTCCATGTCAATAACTCCGACGCCTTCTACGGCAACCTGGAGGATCAAATCCAGAGCGCCACCACTTACGCCGGCAACTACGGCATCCAATTGCAGACCGAAATCAGCAACATACAGGACGCCGATATCCCTACCGCGGCGACGGAATTGAGCGAAGCCAACACGCAACTGCAAGCAGCCATGGAGATGGAGGGACAGTTGCCGCATTCGAGTTTGTTTAATTACCTGGGTTAGAGCGAAGGATACCGAAGGAAACTGAAGGGTACTGAAGTTAGAATGACGAAGCTCGCGGCCGCGCGTCCGGCTTCCGTATCCTTGCGTCTTCCCTCACTTCACCGTAAACGTCGACGTCGCGCTGAAGCGCTTGTAATTGGTATACCCGATGCTGAGGCGCTCGCGCACCGGCCCGTTGCGGAATTCCAGCGTGTCGTCGGCATAAGTGAAGGTCGCAAACCAGTGCTTGCCATCCACCGGCTTGCGAATGGTGGTGAAGCGCGGGAACAGATTCTCCTGTCGCAAGCTGTGAATCTGCGGCACCGCCTGGCCTTGCAGGCGCACGATGTTGTAATCCTTCTTATCCACCCAGATCATGCCTTCGAAAAAGCGCTGGCCGTCCAGAATCTGGCGCGGCTTGATCTGCAGCACCCAGCAATCCACGTCGTCCATCGTTTCCTCGCCGCGAAACTTGGTGTCGTAATTCCAAAGCTGCTCGTCGGTCAGCGTCAGCGGCTGGATCTCGCGGATGTCGCGAAAGTCCTCTTCGGTCATTTGTAGCAGTTGCAGTCCGTAATTGGGCCGGCCGACCAACTCTTCGGTGCGCTCATGCGTGGGCGAAAAAATAACGTCGCGGATCTCTTTGTATTCCCCGTGCGGCGTGCCGCGGCCGTCCAGTTCCTGGATGGTGACCGTCTGGCGATACATGTACTCGTTGCGCTCGGCGTGTGTCTCGGTCTCCCGGTGGGCCACCAGCTTGGGCAGATTGGATGGCGGGTCGCCGGCCGCCTGCGCGCGCAGCGGGGGCGCGGCCAGCACGAATGCTAGAATGAGGCCGATGGTAAAATCGCTCGGCAGCTTCCGGGCGGCGCTGCTGATCGGTTGGGGCGTGCTGGGCGTGGCGGGCATGTTGTACGCTCGGTCGAGAGGCATCCCAAACTGGGCGGCCTTGCCGGTAGTGGCCGCCTTTCTCTTAGAATATCCATTCTATCTGGTTCCGGCCTTCCCCCCGGTGCGCGAGCGGCTAAGCGGCGCGCGCCTGCCGGCCTTCGCCGTGGCCGCCGCCGTGCTCCCCTACCTGGCCTGCTGCTGCGGGGCGGTCGCGTTCACCTGGAGCGGCCTCGCGCGGACCGTCGCGCTGGCTCTGGCGGTAGCCCTGTGGTTCCGCGTGCTGCCGCCCTCGCGCTTCACCGACGTGGCGTTCCTCGGGCTGTTCGCCGCGGTGCTTCTGGGCGGCTATTCCAACCCCATTTATGCCCCGCTCCATCCGAATTTCAAAGACCTCAAAAATATCATCCTCATCCCGCATCTCGCCCTCATCTCCACGGCGGCGATGGCGCTGATGCTCGAGCGCCGCATTCCCGAGACCGGCTACGGCTTCGTGCCCAACCCGCGCGAGTGGCGCATCGGCCTGCTGCATGCCGCCTACTTCGTGCCCATCGGACTGCCCCTGGCGCTGCTCCTCGGCGCCACCCGCTTCGTGCCGCCCAAGCCGGTCTGGTATGTTGCGGCCACTTTCGTGGGCATGTTGTGCGTGCTGTCCCTGTCGGAAGAGTTTCTGGTACGCGGCGTCCTGCAGCAATGGATGGAGGAATGGATCCGGAGCCGCGGCGGCGCGCTGGTCATCACTTCGGCGATCTTCGGCCTGCTGCACCTGGG
>CAZARO010000110.1:0-3397 GCA_964487165.1 uncultured Solibacteraceae bacterium
ACCAGTCGATCTCCTGCTTGCGCAGCAGAAAAATGCCGCGCAGCACGATCTCGGTAGCGCGATCGGGATGCGTTTGCGCGTACGCGAGGGCCAGCGTCGACCCCCAGGATCCGCCAAAAACCTGCCAGCGCTCGATGCCGAGGTGCTCGCGGACCTTCTCGATGTCGGCCACCAGGTCCCAGGTAGTGTTGGCTTCGAGCGACGCATAGGGCGTGCTCTTGCCGCAGCCGCGCTGGTCGAAATTGACGATGCGGTACTTCCGGGGGTGGAAGAAGCGGCGCTGCTTCGCATCCGAGCCGCCGCCAGGTCCGCCATGCAGAAAGATCACCGGCTTGCCGGCGGGATTGCCGGACTCCTCGTAATAGATCTCGTGGACCGGCGAGACCTGCAGCCGGCCGGTGTTGTAGGGTTCGATCGGCGGGTACAGCCAGGTAACGGGATCCTTCAGGATGGCTTCGGCGAGCGAATGATTGGTCATCGTCCGCAGTATAGCCCCATTTTCGGCCAGAATCGCAGGGATCGATTCGGTCACCGGCCGGCGCTAAACAGAGCATCATAAATATTTGCGAATCCGCTCCCTGACGGTCACGGCTCTGTAAGAGGCCGCATACAGAGCCGCGCGCGTAACGTAAGCAGGCGGCCCGATCGCGCAGCGATCAACGACGATTTGCGCATCCGCTCCCTGACGGTCCCGGCTCTGTAAGAGGCCGCATACAGAGCCGCGCGCGTAAGCAAGCGGCCGATCGGGCAGCGATCAACGACGTCGTGTTTAATTCTCAGACGGCTTCTCGACGCGATCCACCAGGAATAACTCGACCGCCGCCTTCTGCGGGACAAGCATCAGCCCCAGCCTCTCGACGGCGGTGAAGATGCTGATGTCCTCGGGGTCGGGTTCCGCGCCACGTCTGGATCTAACATCCGGAGCGTAGGTCATCTTAACGTCGTAGGTTCCCTCAAGCCCGGTCCTGTCCATCACGGGGCGATCGAGAAGGCTGTTCTCGATAGCGTTGAGCACGTTCGCCATGGTGGCCTTCGGCATGGTTACCAAGTAGTTGTGCCCACTGGCCGCATAGTGCTCACCGGGGCTGGCATCGGGAGCGCTCGCCTGCAATTTCGGACCGTTCTTGCCAACCATCAACGCGTATACCGGCATTTCCTGCGTCTCACGGTGGGCGCGAAGCTGGAACCGATCGGCTAATAGCGACTGCAGCATCAGCCGGAACTCGTCCGTGGTTGGGACGGCGGTATCCTCCGCTTTGGCCGCGATGTCATAGCGAATATTTTCCAGGGTGAGCAGCGCCGGAGTAGGGGGGACCTGATAAGTTCTCAGATTGTACGCGTACAGGATGAGGGGCAATACCGATTTGGCCTGCGCATCGAAACGTGACCCTGACGTCGAAATATCGGGCCGGGTTTTCGGATCCACATGAAGTTTCACCGACGCCACCTCGAAATACCGGGCAGGCGGACCGGGTTGGGCAAGAAGCGGCCAGAATGCCAAAGAGACCAAAGCTGCAGCGCGAATCACAGTCAGCATCTCTGTCTTCCTCCTTCCATGAACATAACGGGCGCTGGCAGCGGTTCGTTGACGGAACTTCGTGAAGTCCGTTCGCCTGCCCGCAGTACACCCGCCGCTTGCCACCTGTTAGACTCAGTTTTTCAAGAGAGGTACCGGCCATCACCGAATCTGCCCAACTCTTCATGGCGGGGCTCATCGCGCGCGCCCGCAAGCTCAAAAAGACCATCGTTTTCCCCGAAGGGAACGATCCACGCGTGCTCCAGGCCGCCGCGCGCCTGGCAGCCGAAGGCGTGGTAAAGCCGGTACTCGTCGGCGCCGCGCCAGCGACTCCCATGGAGGGCGTCACCTTTGTGGACCCGGCCCACGCCGCGGTCTCCGACCGGTACGCCGCGCTGTATTACGAACGGCGAAAGACCAAGGGCGTCACGCAAGTGGAGGCCGGTGAGATTGCGCGGCGCCCGTTGTATTTCGCATCCCTGATGGTGGGCGCGGGCGATGCCGATGGCAGCGTGGGCGGGGCCGTCAACAGCACCGCGGAAACCGTGCGGGCGGCGCTGCACTGCGTCGGCCCCAATCCGAAAGTGCGGCTGGTATCGAGCGTGTTCATCATGGCCCTGGTGGACCTCTCGCTGGGGCACAACGGCCTGATGGCATTCGCCGATTGCGCGGTGGTCATAGACCCCGACCCCGGCCAACTGGCGGACATCGCCATCGCCACGGCGGAAAGCACGCGCGTACTCATCGGCGCCGAGCCGGCGGTGGCGCTGCTCAGCTTCTCCACCAAGGGCAGCGGCAAACATGAGCAGGTGGACAAAGTGGTGGAAGCGCTGAAAATCGTGCAGGTGCGCGCGCCGGAGTTGAATGTGGACGGCGAGCTGCAGGCCGACGCGGCGATTTCGCCGCTGGTGGGCCGCTCCAAAGCGCCGGGCTCGAAGGTGGCGGGGCGCGCCAACACGCTGGTCTTTCCGAACCTCTCGGCAGCCAACATCGGATACAAACTGGTAGAACGCCTGGGCGGCGCTATGGCCATCGGACCGTTCCTGCAGGGGTTGGCGAAGCCCGCCAACGATCTTTCGCGGGGCTGCTCGGCGGAAGACATTTTCAACGTGGCGGTGGTCACGGCGCTCCAGTCGGAGCGGGGATGATGCCATGCTCCCGTTCCCGCTGGTTTATTCCGAGCGGTACGACCTGCACCTCGGCAAGCACGTTTTCCCCGCGCAGAAATACCGGTGGCTGCGCGACCGGATGTTGCGCACGCGCTTCGCGACCGCCGAAGATCTGGTAGAGCCCTCGCCCGCGACCGACGAAGACATCCTGAGGGTCCACACCCGCGAATGGGTCACCGCGTTGCGCCACGGAACGCTCAGCTACCACGACATTCTGCGCCTGGAGATTCCATACTCGCAGCAGATGGTGGAGGCATTCTGGCTGGCCGCGGGCGGCACCACGCTGACGGCGCGGCTGGCGCTGGCGCGCGGCGTGGGGTTCAACATCGGCGGCGGATTCCATCACGCATTTCCCGGCCATGGCGAGGGCTTCTGCGCCATCAACGATATCGCCGTGGCCATCCGCTGCCTGCAGCACGAAAAGCTCATTCAGCGAGCCATGGTGGTGGATTGCGACGTGCACCACGGCAACGGCACCGCGGCCATCTTCGCGGGCGACGCTTCCGTGTTCACGCTTTCCATCCATCAGTTCAACAATTACCCCGCCGAGAAACCGCCCTCCAGCCTCGACATCCACCTGGCCGACGGCGTCGGGGACGGCGAATATCTGTCGCGGCTGTCGAACCCGTATCGCACCGCGCTCGCCACCTTCAAACCGGACCTGGTGGTCTACGTGGCCGGCGCCGACCCCTACAAGGAAGATCAACTGGGT
>CAZARO010000110.1:3407-9939 GCA_964487165.1 uncultured Solibacteraceae bacterium
TTCGACGGCTTGAAGGAGCGCGACCGGCTGGTGATCTGGACGGCGCTGGCCAATCGTACGCCGGTGGCGATTGTGCTGGCCGGCGGCTACGCGCAGAGCGTGGAAGACACCATCACCATCCACGCCAACACGGCCGAAGTCGCGAAGGAAGTGCTGGTCAAGGTGGGATGGCCGGGCCGCGTCCCGGCATGACGCTCGATCCGGTGGCGGCGTACGGCCGCATCGCTCCTTCCTACGCCCGCCTGTCGGAACAGCGCCGCGCGTATCTGGACGCAATCGAGCGGCTGGTGGTCTCCACCATTCCGGCGGGCAGCCATTCTCTGCTGGATATCGGGGCGGGCGATGGCGTGCGTTCATTACGCATCGCCCAGGCGGCCAGTCTCAAGGAAGTCGTACTGCTCGAGCCCGCCGCGGCGATGCGCGCGTATTGGCCCGCGGGCGTGACGGCCTGGGCCACGCGAGCCGAAGACTTGCATGCGCGGCAGGGCCAATTCGATGCCATCGCGTGCTTGTGGAACGTTCTCGGCCATATCTTCCCCGCGAAGTCCCGCGGCGAAGTGCTGCGCCAGTGCGCGCGCCTCCTCAGTCCCGCGGGACGCATTTTCGTCGACGTCAGTCACCGCTATAACGCGCGCCATTATGGAGTGGCGCCGACGGCACGGCGGCTTCTCCGCGATCGTGTGGCTCCCGGCGAAACGAATGGCGACGTGGTGGTGAATTGGCAGGCGGAAGGCGTCCGGACGGCGGGGCACGTGTTTACCGCGCGCGAATTCGCGGAGTTGTGCCGCGCCGCGGGGGTCATCGTCGAACGTCGCATGATCGTGGATTACGCGACCGGTGCGCTCCGCCGATGGAGCTTCCAGGGGAACTTGTTCTACGTGCTCCGTCGACGCGCCTGACAAGTTGAGTAGGACACGCTTCAGCTTCGGTGGGGCAAGCTTTAGTTCCCGTTATATGGGCGCCAACGAGAATTTTGTTCCCGTTGTGCCGGCAAGCCTAATCGATTCAGAGGCCTGCGCCCCATTCTGACTCCTGACTCCTGACTTCCTCGACTCCCATATCCCGCAGGGATATCAAGGCGAAGCCTTGACTAGTTAGCCTGGATAGCGGACTTCAGAGGGAGTTGCAAAATTCGAAGAACCGCTTGCTTGCGCGCGCGGCTCGGAATGGTGCCTCTGTGTTTGCCAGAGCCTACCGAGCCGCGAACGCGAGGGAGCGGTCGATCAGCCGAATATTCCGCCTCCCTCAGAAGTCCGCCGCCCACAGAGCGGGCCAAAACTACATTAGTCCATTCACGACAAATTCCGAAAATCTTCCGCTCATTCCAAAGGATTTCCTTCGGAGCCGGCAGGCGCTCCGCCTGACGACTGATACAACCGTCCGCAGCGGGGAGCCAACCGATGCTAGCGAGTGAAGATTTCCAAAAACGAATCCTGGTGGTGGAAGACGAGGGCCTGATCGCCGCCGACCTCAAGGGGCGCATCGAGCGGCTGGGCTACCCCGCACCGTCTATCGCCCGCTCCGGAGAAGAGGCGCTGGAGCGCGCCCGCTCCACACCGTTCGACCTGGTGCTCATGGACATTCGGCTGAAGGGCGATATGGATGGCGTGGCCGCCGCCGCGGCATTGCGATCCACGCTGCGCCTGCCGGTGGTGTACCTCACCGCCCATGCCGACCAGGAGACCATCGAACGGGCCAAGGTCACCGAGCCGCTAGGTTACATTCTAAAGCCCATCTCCGATGGCGATCTGCGCAGCGTGATTCCCACCGCGCTATACAAGGCCGATATGGAGCGGCGGCTGCGCACCGGCGCGGCGTGGTTGGCCACTATGCTGCGCAGCGTAGGAGAAGGCATCGTGGCCACCGATTCCGATGGCGAAGTGGCCTTCATGAATCCTTGCGCCGAACGGCTCACCGGCTTGCCTGACTTCGACGCTCGCGGCCGGCACCTCATGGACGTGCTGCAGCTGTGCGACGAAGTCACCGGGCAACCGGCCAGGAACCCGGTGTTCGACCTGGCGGAACGGGAGAGCCGAACTTATACGCTGGTCTCGCAATTCGGCGCGCGTACGCTGGTGGAAGTGGAGTGTTTCGAGAATCGTTCCGGCCACGAGGTACTGGGATCCATCGTCATGGTGCGCGATATCGGACGCCGCCGCGAGATGGAGGTCCGCCTGCTGCAATCCCAGCGGATGGACGCCATCGCCAACATGGCGGGCGGGCTGGCGCACGATCTCAACAATCAGCTCATGGTGATCTTGGGGTACGCCGAAGAGTTGGGCGCCCGCCTCACCGGCGACGACCGCAAGCAGATCGGCGAGATCCGGCAGGCCGCTTCCCTGGCCGCTTCCACCACTACCCAGCTGCTGGCCATCAGCCGCCACGGCGGCGCGCGGCTTGAGGTGCTGAGCATTCATCAATTGATCCTCGACGCGCGGCCGCTGGTAGAACAAACTTTGGGTAAGTCCGCCACTCTCGCCACCCAATTGGGCTTCCCGTTGGGCTACGTTCGCGGAGACCGCAGCCAGTTCCGGCAACTGTTTCTCAATCTCGCCCTGTACGCCCGCGGCGCCATGCCCGCCGGCGGGGAGATGCGTATCGAAAGCTCCACCATCGAGATTGGGGGCGATGACCCGCTGGCGCGCCAATACCGTCCGGGCACCTACGTGAGGTTGTGTGTCTCCGATAACGGGCCGGGTATCGAGCCGGCCAACCTGGCGCGCATCTTCGAGCCGCGCTTCGACGCTAAAAAAGAACAGTTTGGCGAAGGCTTGGGTTTGTCCCTGGTACACAGCATCGTACTCGAGGGCGGAGGGTATATCGGCGCTGAGAACGGCGCAGGCAGAGGCACCAGCTTCGAAATCCTGCTGCCGTGCGTGGGCACATTCCACAGCACCGGCGAGGCTTCCGCCGCCACCATCCTGCTGGTGGAGGATGAGGATGGCGTCCGCCGCCTGATGCACCGCTTCCTGGAGCGCGAGGGCTACCAGTTGCTGGCGGCCCGGAATGCCGAGGAAGCCGAGGAAATCGCCGATGTCTACCAGAACGATATTGACCTCCTGGTGACCGACGTCGTGATGCCCGGCATGACGGGGCCGCAATTGGCGGAACGGCTCAAGCCGCGGCACCCCGCGATGAAGGTGCTGTTCGTCTCCGGCTACCGGCACGATGCGCTCGATCAAAAGGGGCTATTAGGCCGCGGCGTGCAGGTTCTGCCCAAGCCGTTTCCGCCGGCGCAATTTATTCGCCAGGTTCAACTTCTGTTGAGACAGGAAGAATCGCTGGTGTGAGGAGCAATATGTTGGAGCTCGTGATTCAGAGCTCGCCCACGGTGGTCGTGCTACTGTGCGGCCCGGATTTCGTCATCGAGATGGTGAATCCGGCGTGCCAGGCGATGCTACCCGGAGAGGAAATGGTTGGCAGAACGGTGGCCGAGGTGTGGCCGGAAGCCGCGCCCCTGTTGATTCCGCACCTCCAGGCCGCGCGCCAGGGTGGCGGCGCCTACTACGCCGCCGGTCAGGCGGTTCCGCTGCATCGCGGCTCCGGATCGCCGGGCGACGAGCGTTATTTCGATTTATCCTATGTACCCCTGGCGCAGGCCGGCGACGTCCGGGTGCTGATGGCCGCCGACGAGGTGACCGCGCACAAGCGCGTGGAGACGAAGCTGCAAGCCGCCTACGCCGAGTTGGCCGCCATCCACGATAACGCTCCGGTAGCACTCTTTGTGATCGACGGCCAATTCCGCGTGGAGAAGGCGAACGACCTGGCGGCGCGGTTCGCCGGAAAAGCGGTGGCCGACATCGTGGGCCTTCGGCCGGGCGAGGCTCTAGGATGTTTGAGCGCACTGGCGGATCCGGTGGGATGCGGAGACGGGCCGGCATGCGCCAAGTGCGCCATCCGGTCAGCCGTGATGGACTCGCTGATAAACGGCGTGCGCCATCAGGGCATAGAGGCGTGGCTGTCCCGCTCGCTGGATGGGGGCGGGAACGACGCGTGCCTGCTGGTCTCCACCTCGCCGATGGAGTTCCGCCAAACCCGGAAGGTGCTGGTTTGTGCGCAGGATATCACCGAACAGAAACGCACCCAGCTCGCGCTGGAGTCCGCCTTGGCGGAGAAGACCATCCTGCTGAAAGAGATTCACCATCGCGTCAAGAACAACCTGGCGGTGGTCTCCAGCCTATTGAGCATGAAGGCGGACGCCGTCACCAATCCCACCGCGAAAGAGGCACTGCTCCAGAGCCAGCAGCGCGTCTATTCCATGGCGCTGATTCACGAACATCTCTACGGGAACGAACGCCTGGATCGCATTAACTTCGCCGAATACGCGACGCAGCTGGTGCGCCGGCTGCATGCCGCCCTGGCTGGCGAGCCGGACCGCATCGCCATCGAATTAGCCCTCGATCCTATCGAACTGGGCATCGAACAGGCGGTGCCGTGCGGCCTGATTTTGAACGAGTTGCTCACCAACGCTTTCAAGTATGCATTTCGCGGGCGGGAAAGCGGCCGCATCGCGGTCTCCTTCCGGGAACGCGCCGGTATGCATGAGCTCTCCGTGGCGGACGATGGCGTCGGCATCCCCGCGGAGGCTGCGTACGGGCCCAACGGGGACTCGCTGGGACTGCGAATCGTCGAGGTCCTGACCCACCAGTTGGACGGAACCCTGCAGCACGAGCCGCACTCCGGCACGCGCGTGGTGCTCCGCTTTCCGGCCGGCAGAGTCACCCGGTAAGCGATAATAGAGCGCAGTGCGCGCGCTAACGGCCCGGTTCGGGCCAGCTCTCTTCCTGGTAGCTTATTTCTTCTGGTTCGCCGGCGGCGGACTGCGGGCCCGGTTCACTGGCGATGACCTGATGAACCTGAACTTCCACCTGACGCCCTCATTTGCCCGCCTGCTCCTGAGCAACCTGACTTACTGGAGCACGGCATACCGGCCTATGGGCGGAATTCTGTACGTCGCCATCTATCGCCTGATGGGATTCCATCCCGTGCCTTTCCGCATGGTTTGTTTCGCGCTGCTGCTGCTGAATCTGTGGCTCCTGTACCGCGTCTGCCTGCGGCTCACCGATCGGCGCGAGATCGCGCTGCTGGCCACCCTGCTGGTGAGCTATCACGCCTGGCTGGTGAACCTCTACTACAGCACCGGAACCATATATGAGCTGCTGTGTTTCGCGTTCTACTGCGCCGCATTCGATTATTACCTGGGAATCCGACAGACGGGGAGATCGCTGCGCGCGCACCAGTGGGCCGGCTTCCTGGCGCTCTACATCTGCGCGCTCGATTCCAAGGAACTGGCGGTCACCCTGCCCCTGTGCATCCTCTGCTATGAATTGATTTGGCACCGGACTTACCGAACCGCGACCGTGACTTACCGAGCGGCGACCCCGACTTGCCGGGCCGCGCCCCCGACTTACCGAGCCGCGACCGTGAGGGAGCGGTACGCGGGCGTGGCGATTACCGCCCTCGTCACCGTGCCGTACGTCATCGGCAAGCTCAACGGACCGGAAAGCTTAGCCGCCAACCCGATGTACCGGCCGGCGATATCCGCGGCGCGCTACCTGCACACCTTTCATCTCTATCTGAACGTACTCTTCTACCAGGATCACTTCTTTCGCGACGCCAACACCATTCTGTTGGTGCTGGCGATGCTCGCGCTGGCGCTCTGGCGGCGTTCGCGCCCCTTGCTGTTCGCGTGGTGCTTCATTCTATTCAGCGTCCTCCCCTTCATTTTCGTGCCGCATTATTCCGGGTTTTTCCTATATCTGCCCATGCTGGGGTGGGCATTGTACCTGGCCACCGGACTCGAGATGCTGCGCAGCCGCTTCGCGAAGTGGATGCCGCCCGCGGTACTGTTCGTGGCTGTAGCGCTGGCGCTGGCGCCGCTGCATACCCGGGAATCCCGCAAGAGCATGAAAGTCTTTTCCAGTGCCGACCTTCCGACCACCGAAACAATCGCCCAGTTACAGCGGGTGCAGCCGTCCCTGCCCCGCGGCGCGCACCTGTTCTTCGCGAGCGATCCCTTCCCGCCGAAGACCTTTTCGCTAGTCTTCCTGGTGCGGCTCTTCTACCACGATTTGACGGTGGAAGTGTCTCGCGCCAAAGATGGCGACGCCGCCGATAGCCGGCCCTTCGACGCCGTATTCCGCTGGGAAAACGGCAAGCTGGTCAAGTAATGCAGGATGGCATCCGGCAGCGGGTTGGTAAACCGCTCGCCGTTAAGGCCGGGCTTGCGCCCGGCTAGGCCGGGCTTGCGCCCGGCTGGACCGATTGCCAACCGGTCCGCAGGATGGCATCCTGCCCCACAGCAGTTTTCGACCGTGCCCTACGCCAGACAGCTCTTCACATAAGCGAAGCACTTCTTCGCCTCGGTAACAATGTCCGACCCCTCGGGAATCCGATATTCCAGTTCCATGTTGGCCGGAATCGGGTACTTCTCCGTTTTAAGAAGTTGCAGCACTGCCTTCATGGGCGTGTCGCCGGTGCCCCACACGGCCACGTTGGGACCATGGTCCTTCTTGCGATCCTTGAGGTGCAG
>CAZARO010000111.1:0-9931 GCA_964487165.1 uncultured Solibacteraceae bacterium
ACATTCAGGTGTTCGTCAAAAGCCCTCACGGCCTGAACGGCTTTCACCATCTCCCCGACAGTCACTTCGTCGCCTTCGTGTACCGGCAGCGCAGCGAGCAGTTCATCCCGCGCCTGGTCCGATAAACCCGCGACCGTGATGCCCGTGAGGCGGGACGGCTGACCGGGCACGCCGCCAGCAATTCCTCCCATTGCTCCACCCGTCACACCGCCGGGTACGCCCCCCGTCACCCCTCCGGTCACGCTCTGGCGCACCGGCGCGCCGTCGCGGTACGCCACCACGGGCCCTTCCGTGCCATCCTTCTTCGGCGATTCGAACGCCACCTCCACCACGCGCGTGGAGTTCGCCGCGTCCCGCGTGAAGTGCCACTCGAGTACCGATTGCAGCACCGCCGACCGTAATTCGTCCGGCCCGCCCAACACACGCGCGTCGCTCACGTTGCCGCGGGCATCCAGCTTGACTTCCAGCGATACCGTGCCTTCCACGCCACGTTGCAGCGCCACCACCGGATAATGCACCGGCGTGCGATGCAGCACCGTGGCGCCGTTCAGATCTACCGTGACGCCCGCCGCGTCGGCCACCACCTGCGGCTCCGCGGTCAGCGGAAACGCCCCCGTCACCAGCCAGCACGCCGCCGCCAGCACCGCCAACCCGGTCGTCAGCGTCGAGATCAATCGCGTCTTGGACATGCGCGCCTCCTGCACAATCAGAACCACCCTCTGCCGTAAATGCCTCTTGCGCAAAAACAGCGGCGCCGGCGCCAGATCGAGCTGCGCCCGCGCTCCCGCGATGGCCAGCAGCGCGTCCATATAATGCTCGCGCTCGCGCGTAATATCGATTGCCAGCCGATCCACTTCCTGCTCGCGCGCCAACCCGATTTCACCCAGCAGCCACCAGATCGCCGGATGGAACCAGAAGACCGCCCGTACCATCTCTTCCGCCACCGTAAAAAGCCAGTCGCCGCGGCGCACGTGCATGATTTCGTGGCATAGGATGGCGTCCTGCACCCGCGCGTCCAGCACCGGGAACTTCGCCGGCAGCAGCACCACCGGTTTGCGCCAGCCAAACGTCACCGGGCTCGCGATGTCATCCGAAACCAGCAGCGACGCCTCCACGCCCCATGACGGTGCCGGTTCCAGCGGCCGCGAATGGCGTCGGTAAGCCCGTAGTTTCCAGAATCCCACCGCCAGCCATCCCAGCCGGACGGCCACTCCCGCCAGCAGCACCAGCAGCGCGATCTCGCGGCGCGGAATCCGGAACCCGGACGACCCGTGCTGCAGCGGCTGCACCGCCGTGATCATCGTCGTCACCTGCACCGTCCCGGCGGCCACAATTTGTTTCCAAGGTTGCAGCGGCAGCAGCAGGCAGGCCGCCAGCAGAATCTGCCAGTAAACCAACTTGGCCCCCGGCTGCCGCAGCCGCAGTACGCTGGGAATCACCGCCGCCACGCCCACCAGCATGCCGATTTGCAGGCTGTAAGCCACCACGTTGTCGAACATCAGCCCCGTGCTCATGGTTTCCTCCTCAGGCGTGCGATTTCTTCCAGTTCCTCCGGCGACAGGTCGTGCTCCTCCACCAGGTGGACCAACAAAGGCTCGGTGGCGCCGTTAAAGACGCGATTGATGAAATCGCGCACCATGGCGCCCACCACCTGCCGCTTCGGCTGGGCCGGCCGGTAGACATACGCGCGGTCCGCCTGCGTCCGTTTCAGGTACTTTTTCTGCTCCAGGATCTTCATCATGGTCATCACCGTGGTGTACGCCACCTTGCGCCGTTCCAGCAGCGTTTCATACACGTCGCGGACCGTCGAGCTCTCGCGCTCCCAGACGATCTTCATGATTTCCAGTTCCTGTTCGGTAAGGATCGTGCTCCGCCGTCGCATACTAATTAATTAGTACCGAATGGGCGGAATGTCAAGCGAAAGTTTCGAGGGGGGGCAGGATGGCGCCGATTGGCGATCGGCATTCCGCCGTATCGAGGGTGCCGGTCGGGCGGGTTACCAACCCGCCGCAGGTTGCCAACCTGCTTTAGGACTCCATTCCATAAGTTCGCCACCGTATTCTGCAGTTGGATCTGCGGAATACGCATCTGTATTTGCGAAATGGTGTACTTAGCTGCTCAAAGTTTAAGACTCCATGGATTGCGCCGCAGGCGCATCAGGGATGCTGAAAGCCGAGCGCTGAAAGCTTGCAGCGAGGCCCCGCAAAGCGACGTTCGGGTGCTCCATCATGCATTTGCGCGTTCAGAGAGACCGCTGGCGCGGCAAAAGGGGGTAGCGTACGATGATTTGAGGCGTCAGGAGGAGCGTGCCCGAAAGCGACAAGTGGAGTCAGGTCCAGCAGATCTTCCTCGCAGTCGCCGATCTGAGCGCGGCGGAGCGGCCGGCCGCGCTGGAGCGAATGTGCGAGGGCGACACAGCGTTGCGCGGCGAGGTGGAATCTTTGCTGGACGCCGACATGGGCGGCGAAGAACAAGTGCGAACGGCCGTCCAAACGGAGGCCGCGACGTTGATTCAAGGATTCAGCAGGGAAGGCTGCCGGGTGGGCGCCTATCGCTTGATCCGCGAAATCGGCCGAGGCGGTATGGGCACCGTGTACCTGGCGGTGCGCGCCGACGAACAGTATGAATCCGAGGCCGCTATCAAGCTGGTGAGGCCCGGCTTGGACACCGATTTCATTTTCCGGCGCTTCCGGCGGGAACGGCAGATTCTGGCGAGGTTGCAGCACCCCAACATCGCGAGGTTGTTGGACGCGGGCACCACCGAAGATCGGGTTCCGTACCTGGTCATGGAATATGTGAAAGGTTCCTGGATCACCCACTACGCCGCGGAACATCGTCTGAGCGTGGAAGATCGGCTGCGGCTCTTCCTGCCGGTGTGTTCCGCTGTAGCGTACGCGCACCGCGCTTTCATCGTGCATCGCGACCTGAAGCCCGCCAACATCCTGATCGACGGCGCAGGTTCGCCGAAACTTCTGGATTTCGGGATCTCGAAGTTGCTGCTGTCGGAACAACCGGATCCCGCGGAAACACAAGATGCGGGGATGATGACTCCGGATTATGCCAGCCCCGAACAAATCGTGGGCGATGCGGTAACCTTGGCCTCGGACGTGTATTCGCTGGGAGCGGTGCTGTATCACCTGATGACGGGCTTGAAGCCGCACCGCATCAATGAGTCCAGCCCGCTAGCACTGGAGCGCGCGATTTGCCTGGAACCGACGGTGCCTCCGAGCGTGGCCGTTCGGGATCGTGGCCCATTGGCCCGGCGGCTGGCCGGCGACTTGGATAACATCATCCTCTGCGCCATGCGAAAAAAACCGGAACGCCGCTACGCCTCGGTGGAACGTCTGGCGGAAGATGTAGAGCGGCACCTGGCGTATCGTCCGGTTCGGGCGCGGCCGGATTCGCCCGGGTACCGCGCCGCCAAGTTCGTCCAGCGAAACCGTTTAGCCATTACCTTGGCGGGAGGGGCGGTGGGTATGGTAGCCGGCCTCGCCGCCATCGCAACGTATCAGGCGCGCGCCGGCCGGCAGGAGGTGGCCAGCGAGCTCGCCGCGGCGGAGACGCAACTTGGAGATTTGCTGCTGGCCCAAGGCGACCGCGCCGGGGCGCTCGATGCGTATCGTAAAGCCAAGGCGGCATCGGAAACGGGCATCGCCGGCAATGTTTCCGCGGAACGCCGGCGCAAAGAAGTGACCCGCAAGATCGATCTTTTGCGAGGGACTACCCAGCGATGAGCCAGACTCTACAAATGACCCTTTCGCCAAAACAGAAACGCCTGGTGCGCGAAAGCTTCGCCTCCGCCAGGGAGTACGAAAACTCCGTCCTGGTATTGTTTTACGGCCGGCTGTTCGAGATCGCGCCGGAATCGCGGGGGCTGTTTAAGATCGATATTCACGAACAGTCAGCCAAGCTTATGCGGACGTTGTGCATTTTGATCGACAGTCTGGACCAGCTCGATGAATTGCGTCCTCACCTGGCCGAACTGGGACGGAAGCACGTCACCTATGGCGTACAACCATATCTATATGAGAAATTGCGCGCGGCGTTGTCCTGGGCCCTCGGGCAGGCACTGGGTGCGGAGTTCGATCACGAGACGCGAGCCGCCTGGGACACCCTATTGACCACCGTCTCAGGCGTGATGCTGGAGGGCTCCCGGAGCCAGGCGGAAATTCCGGATAGTACTGCAAAATAATCAAGGTCACACAAAAAACGGGCTTATTCTTCGCCCTACTAAGTGAGGCTCACAAATGCGATCTCGATACGAGACGCGGAGGGGCGGAGGAGAAAGTCAATGAAGAACTGGAAATCAACGATTCTGGCGGCCGCCATGGCGGCTGGTTTTGCTTCCGGCCAGACGGCAGTGAAAACACAAGAAAGCCTGTACCAGCGGTTGGGCGGCATGCCCGCGATCCGCGCCGTGGTGGACGATTTGGTGGGCCGGATTCTGGCAGACGATCGAGTCAGCGCGTGGTTTGCCCACGCCGCCTCCGATCCTGCGGCGGCCGCAGTGTACAAATCCAAGCTGGCCGACTTCCTGTGCCAGGGAACCGGCGGACCTTGTAAGTACACGGGCGCCGACCTGGTAAGCGCACATAGCGGGCGTGGAGTCACCGAAGAGGCTTTCCAGGCAGTAGTAGAGGACTTAGTGGCGACGCTCGAAAAACTGAAAGTTCCCAACAAAGAGAAAACGGAACTGTTGGGCATTCTGGCGCCGATGAAGCCGGCGATCGTGCAGTAAGCGGTCTTCCCTTCCGCGCGGCCCGGCCGGCCAGCTTCGCCCTTGACTGGAGTTTGGCCATTTGCTCCCTAACTTAACTAACTTAACTAACTGGCGGGCTGAAGCCCACCCCACCGGTGGCGCGGGCTTCAGCCCGCGATCGGCGGCCTGAAAGGCCGCCTGCAGGCACGATTGCCTGCCCCACCCTTCTAGCCGACTGCATGCATGAATGGCCCAAGCCCGCCAGTTATCGAGCAAATGGCCAACTCCGGAGCTGCCACCGGTCGCCAATCTCACAGTGCGCCGCCAAAATCCTCCGCAACCCGGCACATCGCCGGTACGTACGGTTGCATAATAGGACGATGTCCGCTGTCGTCAATTGGGGACCGACGGTTCGTTACCAAGAGGAGGATTGAAAATGAAGCAGAGACGGCATGTCTCTAGAAGGATTTTTGAGTGCTCGCTGGCGTGGGCGCTTCTCGTGGGTGTGACGGGCGTAGCGCAGGCGCAACCGCAATTGCCGCCCGGGCAATTGGACCAGTTGGTATCGCGCATCGCACTCTATCCCGACCCGCTGCTCGCCCAGATCTTGAGCGCGGCGACTTATTCCGACCAGATTCCCGAAGCGGCCAAATGGGCCGACGAACATCACTATCTCACCGGCGATCCGCTGGCCGCCGCTATCTCGGGCGACCATCTGCCCTGGGATCCCAGCGTGCAGGCGCTCTTGCCGTTTCCCTCGGTGCTGGAAATGATGGCCGGCGACATGGCCTGGACCACGCAGTTGGGCAACGCGGTTCTGGCCCAGCGGCCGGATGTGATGGACGCGGTGCAGCGAATGCGCCATAAGGCGCAAGGTTTCGGCTATCTCAGGACCAACGCACAGGTCATCGTATCGACCGGTCCTTACATCACGATTCTGCCGGCGCGCCCCGATTTCTATTGCGTGCCGGTCTACGATCCGGGGGTCGTATTTGTTGGGCCGCGGCCGGGTTACGCGATCAGTTTCGGGTTCGGCATCGGTCTGGGAGCGGTGTTCCGGCCCTGGGGATGGGGTGGGGTCCGCATCGGATGGGATACCCACGCCTGGTTCATCGGGGAGCGGCCATGGGGACGCAACTGGGCGAATCGCGCGACCTACTTCCACCCGGGCTATTCGCTGCCTCACTATGAGGCGGCGCGGCGGGTGGAATCGCATGAGTTGATCGCACGCTCGCCGAGAGAGCGCGAAGCTTCGCGGCTCGGGCACGAGAGGGCGGAAGAGGAGCATCACCGCAAATAAACGGGGCGTAGCGCGCTACGGATCGCGGGGGACGATGCGGGAATCCACCTGGAATTTCTTGTAGCCGGTCCAGGTGATCTCCTCGTCTTCCGCGATCCGTCTGAGGAGCGCGATTCGCCCTTTCCCGATCATATATTCGCGCTTGGGCAGCCACAGTTCGTCGTCGATGCGCGTCTGCTCCAGCTCGAGCCTGGCGCCGGGGTTCAGCCGGGCGAGAAACAGGCCGAACGAGATGGTTGCCGTCGTCTCCGCTTCCACCCGCACCCACTGATATCTTGCCTTTTCGATCCACATTTTGCCGCGAATCTTGGACAGCGCCGCGCCCTCCCGGCTTTTGGCGCGATACCCCGGTTTCGGCACGCCGGAGACCACCCAGACGGCCTGCCCATCGACGGTATCGCTGCCCTCCAGGCGAAGGTCGAAGGCGTCGGGTATTTCCAACAGGAATGCGCGTTCGCGGCGGCGGGATTTTTCGAACTCCGCGGCACGCCGTTGTTTTTCCTCGGGAGACGACTTTTCGAGCCGGGCGGTGTCTTTGTCCAGTTTCTGCTGCTGCTTGCGCTGTTCCTCGGGGGGCAAAGGCTTGCCGTCCCGCTCCAGCAAGCGGGTAAAGGGCAGGCCGTCCAAGATGAAAATTTCCCAGGCCTCCTGGTGGTCGGAAGTGACCTGATTGCGGGCATCGAAATGGCGGTCGCGTGAGCGTCCCACCCAGGTGTAATCGGCCCTCTTGATCCAGTTGTTCCGATCGATCTCGACCGACCGGCGGACTATCTCACGGGCATCTTGTGACAGGCCGCACGCCGCGAAGATCGTGAGGAAGGCGGAGAAAAGCCGCACAGTAGAATAAACGGCGTGTAGGGGCTATGGGTTGCAGAAGAAGCTCTCAGCACGTCTGAGGATGGCGTCTGAAACGGTTTAGAATCGTGATCAGTTCCATGGTGCAGTGCGGAAGCGCGCGGCGGCGAGCCTCAACCATAAGCCGGACAGAGGCGCGGCTCCCCGTCTCTGACGGGCTGTGGTCTTTGTCGTTGAGATGGTTCACGATTTCAAGGAGAAGTTCCGAGCGGAAGCACGTGTGACCACGGCGGTGGCCGCGCAGAACAGGCTCACTGCACGCACGCTTCTCCGGTGGAGGCTTCCGCCGCAATCGACTGGACGACCGCCTTCAATTCTCCGTGGGCGTCTTTTCCACGTGGTCGATAACTAATTGCGGAGTCACGGCCTTCCGCTGTTCCAGCCTGAGGCCAAGTGATTGCACGGCCGCGAAAAGGGAGGTGCCGCCACTCGGATCTGACGGCGTACCAACCTCCGAAAGCCCTCCGCCAGCCGCACCCCCGACTGGGGAATACAGCTCGTCCATGCCCTGAATCCGAGCCATGGTCCTCAAGTCCGCGAGAGAGATGTCGAGCGCTAGCTGATAATGTCCTTTGAGCTCGGTCATGTCCACCACCGTGCGAGCTCCCGTGCCACCCATCTGTGAGAATTGCGTCAGCAGCTCCGCGAATCCGCCCATGGTCATCTGCCGGGCGTCCAGGTGAATCGACTCGGTGGTCGGGTCGAGTTTGTAGGCCACGGTACCCCTGACGCCCATATTCATAATGGCACCGCCGGTCTTGGGATCGACCGACATGCGGACCTGCCCGTCGGGATCGTCTATTTTAGTTTCGCCGGCTTTGAGTGGTGCATTCTCGTCGATTGCCGCGGGAGTCTCTGTCGATTCCCTCAATTTCAGCGCGCCTTTGCCCACCACAAGCGCCAACACCGGGTGCTCCTTGCTTTCGACGTGCGCATCCAGTTTCAGCCTCTCTTTCAGCAGCGCCTGCAGCATATGGGGAATATCGTCCCGCGTGGCGCCCGCCGGGAATTTCGCAATGATATCGAATCTCTGTTGGGCCATCCAATCCGGACCTGTGATTTCGTAAGGCTTCAGCTTGTAGGCGACACTGATCAGATCCTTGAGGTCCGCGTAGATGAATTCCACCCTCCCTGGACCCACATACATACCGGCTTTCGGTGCCTCTCCGTTTAGGATGGCTGCCCGGACTTTTGCCATATCCAGGGCAGCGGCCGGCTTGAAAGAAGCCGCTTCGAAAGCTGTGGTGGCGTGTGTCTGTGGGAAAGCTGTGCCCGTTAAAAGGAGCAGTCCTCCGATAGTACGTCCAAGATGATTTCGCATTTCGAATCTCCTCTCATTCGTGAAGAATTGTGAAAGCCAGTGCCTGCGCCGCCGGTTGGCCGGGCAGTCCGCACCGTGTTTTTGGAGGCGCCGTTTCCGAGGGCGGCGCGGGCGAGAGCGCGTGTGCCTCTCCTCTCCCTATATCAAGGGTGAGATCTTCAGACTGACCCTGACGACTACTTGTGTCGCCCGTTATCCGAGCCCCGGGCGGGCTGAAGGATTTCGAGCATGCGCCGTGAGTACGCTGCGAGGGCTCTTTCCCCTGCGGCCGTGAGACGGCATACCGTAAGCGGTACCTTTCCCTTGAACTTCTTCTCAATCTCCACGTACCCGGCCCCTTCCAGCTTGCTCAAATGAGTGGACAAATTGCCTTGCGTGAACTCCGCGTCCCTCTGAAGATAAAGAAAGTCGGCCTCGCCGACGGCTTCAAGAATCATGAGGATCTTCAAGCGCGCCGGCTCGTGGATGATGCGGTCCAACTGGGCGATTTCCTGTATTCGCTCGTTCACGCGCGAAGGCCCTCCCGGGCAGCCGGCCGCGGATTCCTCCTCAGATACTGGAAAAGCGTCCACGCGCCTTGTGCCGACAACCACAACCCCGCGATCACAAACACGCGGAATTGCTTGGGGAGGTCGGCTTCCACCTGACGGTGATCCAAACCCATCCACAAGAGCCCTGCCACCGGTAGCAACAGCACGTACCACCATCGGTAGGGCCGCTCGCTAGTCCGGTTCAACGTGTACAGCGCCAGTGCCACTGCGAACATAGCGACCGGCAATCCCCACTGGCGATCAATGACCCCGGGCAGGACCCAGCCGAAGAATAGTACTGCCACTGTCCGTCTGCGAAAGTCAGTAACGTTCTCGCTGGGAGGGTGCGTCAGAGTGACGATAGAGTTCAACACCTGCGCTTTCTCGACATGCATCGGAGGGAGGACATAGCCCGTACGGGGATACGACACCCGAGTTTTCAGAATCTCGGTGATGTTCCGGTCCCCTCCGTTCACCAGGAAGATGAGCAGGATCAAGGGTCCGATAGATATCAGCTTTTCAAAAGATCGAAGTGGCAGCCCCAACAACCCTATTGCCATGGCGCCCAAGATTGCGAATTCCAGTCCGGCGACGATTTCAGGCAGCCCATCGATGAACCAGTTCGCGGCCGCACGGCGTCCAGGCGAGTTCTCCGGAGCAGAATAGTCTCCCATAAAGTTCAGTTTGCTGCACAAACTATCACTTGTCAAGGTCTTTTTTCGATGCCGAAAAAATGCATGCATCAACGAAGGTTCCCGTCAGTTCTCCATCTATGTGAAAGTCTTCTGGCCGCGATCACGCAGTGTTCCAAGGCGGACTTCCCGAAAACGGCCTCGCGGCAGCAATCAGGCTGGATTCGGATCACTCCTCCTGGCGAAGCGTTAAACCGAGTGGGGCTAACTGGTCTCCAGGTAACTGGCGACGAACACAAAAGCCGAAGACTCATATCTGACATCGGGTTGGCGTTCTGCGCGACCGGGGCTTACCAGCGCCATTTGAACGTACTGCGACCCATAGATTCCTCTGACGAGGCAAAACTTTGAGAAGCTAAGTGGGGCAGGCAATCGGCCGCAGGTTGCCAACCTGCCCTACTTAGCTGATAGCTCAACTTCCCCCATGCGCCTCGGACGCCGGTCCGAGACTGAGGGCGATCTTTCGAGCTACGTCTACAGCTTCGGCGCTCGCGAGGATTTGCCCGGGGCTACTCGCCAAAAGTGACCCACGCA
>CAZARO010000112.1:0-9929 GCA_964487165.1 uncultured Solibacteraceae bacterium
AGAGCGCGGATGCCGCGCAGTTTCGCCTGCGCGAAGAGCGGATGATCGGCGAGCCCGGCGTCAGCGAGCAGCGTGGCCAGCGCGCCCGCGCCGCGGCGGAAGCCCAGCGCGTCGATGGGCAGCATGGCGATGTGCGGATCGACGTAGTAGCGGCGGTCGCCGGTGATCGCGAACTTGCGCGCCAGCGCCTGGCCGAGGATCATCCACAGGGCATAGCAGGTGGGAACGCTGTGTCCCGCGGCCATCATGAATTTGTCGCTGTAGGGATGCTTGGGGCGGCGGTAATCGTAGCGCAGTCCGCCCAGGTCCGGCCCCGCGAGGTGCAGCGTGACGTTGTACGGGGTGTACGCCAGCGGTCCGCCGAAATGGCCGGTCTGGGCATAGTTGCCGAGCATGACGAGCGTCATGCAGGTCATGTACCCGATGTCTTCCAGATTCTTGAGATCCTCGGAGGCGAGCAGCGTTTCCGGGACGAGCGGTTCGATACTTAAAGACAATTTCAGACTCCCAAGCGTGATGATACCAGGAGGCGCGGCCTGCTTTGGCTGACCCTCCTCGCTACCGAGGGCATTGCAAGGGCGGGTTGGGAGTCAGCTCGCCCACGCCGGCCGACATATCGGGGGGGTTGGCGGCAATAGATGCAAGTGCCCTCTGACCGCAAAGGTCCAGTTACGGATAATGCCTTTTGGGGTCGGCCTTCAGTCGTGCGCAAGACGCGCGAGTCTCAATGAATTCGCGCCATTTGACGCCAATTTGTCACAATCGCCAGGCTGGAATCGCTGGGACGAGCTGTGTTAACGACGAATTTCGACCCGTCTCGGGTCACATCCCATGAATTGAGATCCCATGGTGAAGGAAAAATCGGTGCCCGAAACAGCTCCCGAGGAGCCCCGAAGAGTAGTTCCTCACCGCGTCTGGAAACCGTAACCGCCTCGATGGTCTGGCTGCCCCCCAGGAAGTACAGTTCGCACCCGTCGCCGCGCCAATGGGGCGAATTCCCGTAGCCGGGAGAGGCGCGATACTTGAGAGACGGCCTGGGAAACGACATTACATAAACTGCATCCGCGCCCGACTCCCGGGAACTGTAAGCCACCCACCTGCCGTCCGGCGAGAACTGCGCACTCACTCTCACGAGTCCTGGCGTTGGAGGCAAGTATTCCGTTTCCACGCCTGTACGGAGATCGAGAACACCCAGGGAACTGCGCCCCTCATGTTCGGATAGGCGACACACAAGTAGCTGCCGCCCATCCGGATTGAACGAGAGAGGCCCGACCGAAGGAAACACTCGCGTCGGTTCGGCACTTGCAAGTTTCTTGATTTCCGTCCGGGTACCCGTCGAATCGTGCACGCTGTACGCAATACTCGAAGAATCCGGCGACCATGCGGGAGTATCGACGGTGGGAGTGTTAGCGACGTTAGTGACGGCGCCGTTCGAACCCACTATGCAAAGGCTGACGTTCGGATCGCCGCACAAGACAGCGACGTCACGCCCATTGGGCGCAAGCTCCACCGCGCGGTACGTCCCCGGCGCGCCGGCGTCGGCGAGCCGTTTGCCGTGGGCATCGAACCAGGAAATCGTCTGCTGCGAACCGGTTTCCGGGCGCTTGCGGAACAGCAATGAGTCTCCACCGATCGCGAATGCCGCCAACCACAGACCGGAATCGTAATCCACTCCCTCAGCGGCCACAGTCGCGCCGGCATCCAGAGACGCCGCAGACTGGTTGAATCTCTGCACGAGCAGTTTGCCTCCGGAAAGGAAGAGAAGGGCGCCCGGAACGGCGATGGCGTTGGTGTCGGCCTCTGCAATGAACCGCTCCGGCGAGCCGTCGAGTGAACCCAGAAAGAGCGCTGCCGGCTCGGGCTTGTCGTGACGGGCAGCCAGGTAAACAAAGTGCCTCCCGTCCGAAAGCAGGGAAGGCCAGCGATGCGTGGTGAACTTCTCCCCGTCGAGATGGGTGACGGGAATTGGTTCGCCACCGTTTGCGCCGATCTTGTAGATGGCCGTGCGCGTACTGGGCGCGAATACGATATCGCCGCCGCTAGCCCAAGCGGCCCCGCGGCCCGATTGAACATCGCAGATACGGTTTACCCGGCCTGTACTCAGGTCCACTCGCCGGAGTTCCAGATCCGTGAAGAAGCCAAGACTCCCGCCATCGGGTGACCAGAACGGAAATGCGCCCGTCTCGGTACCCGGAATTGGCGCCGGGTCGAGAGAATCGAGGCGCCGTAGCCATAACATGGGTAGTCCGTTCGTGCCGATAGCTGAAAACGCGGCAGTGCGACCGTCCGGGGAGAGGGCCAGCCCCGCATTCTCCCCGTTGGTGACCAACTGCAGTCCAGCCGGGAACGGAATCGCTGCCTGGAGCGTTCTTGGCCTGTCCGCGCGAAACCGCAGGAGGATGAATATGACAAGGAAGACGCTGACGGTACAGACCGCGATTGCGACTCTTACCCGGTTCTTCCAACCGTGATGAGGCTTGGGATCCGCGGCGGGCGGCGGAGCTGGTTTTTCGCCAGGCTCGCTCGAATGGCCGCCATTGTGCTTGAGAACCGGAGCAATAAAACGATACCCGATTCCCGTTTCGGTTGCGACGTAGCATGGTTCGTCCGCCGAGTCGCCAAGAGCGTCACGCAACTTCCGGATTGCGACGTTCAGGCTCTGATCGAAGTCGACAAAGGTGTTTTGCGGCCAAAGACGCGAGTGCAGGTCCGGCCGGCTTACGGTTTTCCCGGGGTCTTCCAGGAGCGCCTGGAGAAGCTGGGCCGGCTGGCGCTGCAGCTTGAGGCGAACGCCACGCTTGCGCAAAATGCCGCTATCCGGTTCAAACTCGAACGGCCCAAAAATATGCCTCACGGACATGGCCTCGAAAGCACGTTTGTCTGGAGCGCGTCTATTGTTCATACGGACGGGCCATCGCTGGAAGCTACTCTCTTTCAATGACTTAAATGTTAAGAACAGTTAAGACGCCAGTTTATTGACCGCCCTCGGGAATTCCCATTCTAATCGAAAACGGTCGCGAATTCCGGTCAGCGCTTCCGGACCGGAAACCGGGGGGAATAGCCGTGTTTACGCCTGCAACGAGAACGAAAAGCACCAAAAGGTTCGGGTAGGATGTCGCTCCTTTCGGTTCACGGTGCGTATGCCGTTGAAAGGGAGAAATCGATGACAAGACTACTGGCGGCAATTTTACCCAATTATCATCGGATCCGCCCTTACACGTCGGAATTCAGAGGCTTCACCATCTTCGCCATATTTTCTTGGGCTGGGCTCGGCGTACTACCGGTTTATGGTCAGACTACGCTGAATCTCTCTACGGACCTGGTCCAGCTTGGGATCGCCTCGTCCAACATGACCCCCAACCAGCCCTCGCTGGACTCACGGCCGCTCCTCGAGAAGGGAGTAGCCTATGCCAACACGCATAATTACAACCGGGTGATAGCCGATCAGGGGGCGTATTATTTCCTGAGTCTCAGCACTCCCTATCTGCATGTAAACATCACTGCGGTGAACAACCTGATCATCGATTTGCAGGGTTCCGATCTGTACTTTTTCAATCCTCTCGCGGTAGCGCTTGGCCTCGCGAACGGATCCAATGCGACCCTGGAGAATTTTACTGTCGACTACCTCCAATTGCCGTTCACGCAATTGCAGATTACGACTGTCGATACGGCCAACGGCCAGCTACAGTTTACCGTCCCGCCCGGTTGGCAGACCCCGGATGCACTCAATACCATATTGAGTGGAGATCCGGCCGCATATCCTACGTTTTTCATCTATCGGAATGGACGTCCCGCGCCTGGCACGACCCATATCCCGGTGCAGACGCCGTTTTCGGCAAACCAGATTACCGTCTTGCCGAGCGGGTTTTCCACAGTGGCTGACTACATGGCGCAGATTCGCCCAGGAGACACGGTGGTCCTGACCTTGCGTGGTAGTTATGGCTGGCCCGGTGGTGTCTTTGTGGGTTACGGGCCGCCGCCGGGGTGCACTCAGTGCACCTTTCGGAACATCAGCGTTTATGCGAGCGGCGGTGAGGGGTTCTCCACTCAAGTGCTCCAAAACTCGCTGCTCGACCACATTTACGTCGAGCCACGGCCTGGCACGGACCGTCTCATAAGCTCTATGGCCGATGGCATTTCGCTCTTCATGCCGGGGCTCAATAACACCGTCCAGCACTGCCGGTCGATCCGGACGATGGACGATGCGACCTCGATTCCTGTGTGGGTCTTTGCCCCGATCGTGGCTGAACCAACCACTCAAAGCCTCGTGGTCGCGGCCACTAGCGGCACTTTCGCGAACGGTAGTATCAGCCTGATACCGGTCGGTTCGGCGGTAGCCTTTGAGGCGCCGGACGGCACTATGCTGGGAAATGGGACCATAGCCTCCGAGGGGGCGATTTCCCTGGTAAACGGCATCTACGAGATGCCGCTCACATTCAACACAGAACTGCCCTCGGGGTTGATCGGCGCCTATGTCTATCCTACGGCCCCGGCCTTGCGCGGCGGAGGGTTGCGGATTGCTCAAAACCTCTACCTGGAGCCGGGCGCCAGCAACGGCATATCGATCTGGGGCCCGGAAAATACTACCGTGGAAGGCAACTATATCTGGAGGCCGCATTGGGCCGGCATCACCATCCTTCATAGCCTCGGTAATGCAACGGGGTGGGTCACGGCGCCCACGGTCGATCTTACGATTACTGGCAACGTGATCGATTCAACGAATTTGGTTTTCGATCAGGGAGGAAATCAATTTGGGGCTATCCAGTCGGATGGGTTGTGCGGGACTGGTTGTGATCCCGGGGACCTTCTGATGGTGACCAGTCCGAATCAGAACTTTACCGTGAACGGCAATTTCATAGCTGACCCGGCACGCTCAGCGGTGTGGATCGGAAACACGAACGGCGGCTCGGTAGCCAATAACTATTTTCTCGACCCGAATAACAATGTTGGGAATATCGGTTATTCCCAGGCCTTCATGACCCTCTCGACCGAGCCCGTGGCGATAGAGAGTTCGCTGAATATCACCACCGCGAACAATACCGTCGACCTCAGCTCCAGCCCGATGTTCGTTACCGATTTGCAGTTCAACGAGCTTGCCGGTTAC
Source organism: uncultured Solibacteraceae bacterium (assembly GCA_964487165.1). Taxonomy (GTDB): domain Bacteria; phylum Acidobacteriota; class Terriglobia; order Bryobacterales; family Bryobacteraceae; genus PALSA-129. The sequence goes on from CAZARO010000112.1 coordinate 5,105, forward strand.
GCCCCCGGCACCGTGTACCGACTGAACGCTTACGGCCTGGGATCTCTGGTCAATCCCGCGATCACCTTGACGGATTCCGCGGGAATGGTCTGGCAAGTGGCAGTTCAGAATACAACGGCGCACGCTTTGGATATCCAGATTCCGGTTTTAGCGGCCTTGGGCGGCGCGTATTTTACGCTCACTTCCGGCTCCGCAAAATATTTCGGGACGCTTTACCTGGACAGCCAGGACAACATCCCCGGCCTGAATGGATGCATTTACGAAACGAGTCTACCGTCTGCAGCGGTGGCGGGCGGCTCGACGATCGTGCCAATCCTGGTGGTGACGCAAGCCGGGTGCAGCTATCAGGTTTCGGCCAGCGACCCGTTCGTGACCGCCGCCGCGGGCGCGACTGGAACAGGAGTTGTGACGGTCGGGCTGGCGTTGAATACCGGGGCTGAGCGGACGACAACAGTCGAGGTCGCGGGGCAGCCGATTACAATAACCCAGTTCAACGCCTGCGATGTTGGTAACTTCGGCACGGTTAGCAGCGCGGACGTACAGACGATCGTGAATCAAGCGCTGGGAAACTCAATGGCCATCAACGACCTGAACGCGGACGGGCGCGTGACGGTAGCCGACGTCCAGATCGTAATCGCTGCAGCACTCGGTCAGGGGTGTAGTGCGTCGTAGGAAAAACGCAAATCCAATCCTGATGGAGATCAGCGATGTATCGAACAGTTCTTCTCGTATGGACCCTGGTGCCGCTGCGCGCCTTGGGTCAGCTCTTAGTCCTACAAAGTGCAAATATAACAGTACAATTCCAGGCGCCGGGTTGCGGGGGATACACGCTCAAAGCCTCTTTGGATCCAAATCCGGTGGGTCGTAGCTTGACTGTGTACCCAAATGGAATGGTCAGCGGGCAAAGCAACATTGACGCCTTAATCGCTTTTGGTGGGACCTTCGAGGCAACCTTTCCGGTTGATGTTACGATAGACCAATCCTGTGCGGCCTCAACAGGCGGGCTAGGCGGTGCCACTTTGGGTCTTGCAATTAATGCACCAGGCACAGAACAGAATGTGTATTGCTGCAGCGTTGGCCTAGGAGGCGCAGCTTTCGCTGCAAGTAACCTCAATGCGAACTACCTTCTAGCCTACGACTATCCCAGTACGGTTCTCGTGACTGAGAATGAACTGCAGATCATGGGTAGTGAGTATCTCATCGGTGATGACGGAAATTACCATCCTCTCACGGCTCAAATAGATGTGACGTTCATGCTCGTCGAAGGCCCATCAATAACCACGACCCAATTGCCCGACGCGCAAACGGCCAATGCCTATGGCCCAGTGTCCCTCGCGGCTACCGGTGGCACTGCACCATACACCTGGTCGGCAACCGGATTGCCGCCCGGCTTCACGATCAGCGGCAGTTCCCTGAGCAGCACAGGAAATCCTCCAGCTCCGGCCCAGACCTACTCCGTCACCCTGACTGTCAAGGACGCCAACGGGTTGACCGCCGGCACAACATTGTCATTGGTCGTGAACCCGCTGATATTCACCTTTTTGGACCCGAATCCCTGCGGCAGTGCTTTCCCGAACTGCCCGGGCGGGGGCGCTGTCTTGCTGCCTCCATATGGTGGCGATCCCAGCGGCTTGATTTCGCAGGGGCGTGCCGTCCAAGGCGTGGCGGCGGATGGAGTGACTCAAGTAATCCTCTGGGCGCCGGCGTCCGCGCCCCTCATTTTCAGCCTCTCGACTGGAGATGGGACCATGACCGCACCTGGAAGCAATAACTTCTCGACGAGCGGCGTATCTGTCGGGCCGGTTAACGCAGGTGCCTCCGGCAGCGTAGCGATGGCCGTCTACCAGGCGCCAATCGACTTCGTCCGCGCAGGAAATTCGAATGATGCGACCGCGACTCAACGCTCGGTCACGATCAATGTGCTCGCTTCCGACGGCGTTACCGTTCTACAATCGCCCATCTCGATCACGCTGGTGCGCCCGCCAGTAGTTCTCGTCCACGGCTTCACATCCGAGCCCAAATACTGGCTCCAGTTCACACCCATGATTACGGACCCCCGGTTCGCTGTAACTTTGGCGGATTATTCTCAGCATGTAACTGGAGTCACCGGCATCAACCCCGGCTACGCAAACCGCGGAGTCGTGCCGCCCCCGGTGCTACCCGCCAACGTATTGGGCTTGGACTACAACGCTCCCGGCGTATTCCTCTATTTCGAGCAGGCACTGGCATCGTATCGCTGCTGCTCGTCACCTTTGGGAGCGCCAGTGGCCGCGACCCAGGTGGACGTGGTGGCCCACAGCATGGGCGGCCTGATCACCCGCGACATGCCATATGTGGTGCAGGCCGGCCCGCAGACTCCCGCGGGCTTCTTTAGCCCAGAAAATTATGGGCAAGGCATCGTGCACAAATTGATCACCATCGGGACTCCGCACCTGGGGGCCCATTCGCCATTGCCACCCTGGACCTGCGAAATTTCTGTAGCTGGTTGACCACCTCAGCGCTGGAGGACGGATGGCCGCTGGTATCGGCCACCATCAACGGCCAGATAGTCAACGGTGGGGCCGGCGACCTGGTTGGCGATGGCATGGGGAACTGCATGAGCCCGGCGCTCCAAAAGCTGCAACAAAATCCCCCCTTTCCCGTCTCAATGATCTCCGGGGAAATGGCCCCCTCCCAGCTCATCGGCCTGAATAGTTCCAAGGCAGCCCTGGCGGCAGCAGTGGCCTTTCAGTTGTCCTGCCCGGCGGATTACATTATGCAAAACTATTCGTCGGCGGGCTGGGCCACGCTGGTGGGCACCAACAACGCCCATTGCGCCCTCCCGCATACCACCACTTGCAGCGACGCGTTCGTGCCTCTCACGAGCGCGCTGAACGGGCTAAACTCGGCGCTGGCCTGCGAGGTGAATGACACATCATGCCAGGGCCAGACGGTGCATGTTAGCGGCTCGGTTCACGGCGCTGGCACCGTGGACGATGCCGGATTTCCAGGGCCGTACCTTCTGCAGACTGCGACCGGCGTGCCCGACCAGACGATTGAACTCCTGAATGCGAGCGCTAGTGGACCGCAGTTCGGCCCCCTCCAAACCTACCCCTCGGCCACCAGTTGCACGCTGAACGTGAATCCGCTCTCTATTGAGACCGTCAGCGCCTCAGCAGCGCCACCCACCATCGCCATCACTGTGCCCGCCAACGCAACGACTGTAGCGCCCGGACAATCCGTCTCGGTGACGGTAAGCCTTGGTCAGGCCGCTAGCGCCTCAGCGATCGCACTTACCGGCACAGATCTGATCGGCCTGGTGGGGTTCCAAGCCCCGGCTTCCTCGGTTTCTTTCAACTTGACGGTGCCGTCGGATATCAGCCCCGGTACCTATTCCATCACCGCGATCGCGTTTCCCACTTCCGCCGGCGGCCCGGGTGGTCACCTCCCAGCCGGTAAACCTTCTGGTACCGGTGTCGGGCACGCCGCTATCGCTGAGCGCGTCGCCTGCGCAACTCGCCTTTCGCAGCATCGGCGACCAATTGACGATTTCCATCCTTGGGGCGATGTCCGGCGGCACACTCGCGTATCTCAGCCAGGATCCCCAGATCAATTGGGTGTCCGACACTCCTGCCGTGGCGACCGTCAACTCCAACGGAATGGTAACAGCGGTGGGCGCGGGCAGCGCCAACATCACCGCTTCTCTGGGGGGCCTATCGGTGACGGTTTCAGTGACCGTGCCCGCGCCGCCGCCAACTCCCTGCACCTACCAACTGAGTTCCGGGTCCGCCAACGTCGGCGGTGTGGGCGGGCCATCCCAACTTACCGTAACTACCAATTTGCCGACCTGCTCATGGGCGGCGGTGAGCTGGGTGCCGTGGGTGAGCGTCACTTCCGCCACCACCAGTCTCGGCAGCGGCAGCGTGTCGATCAGCGTGAGCCCCAATTCCACCGGCGCGGCACGGTCGGGGAACGTGCAGATCGCCGGACAGGGATTCACGGTCAATCAGGCAATCGCGCAGCCGGCGTCGCTCTCGGTGACCAAGCGGCACACGGGACCGTTCGCTCCGGGACAACAGGGAGTAACGTACTCGATCGTAGTATCGAACGCCGCTGGGGCCGGTTCCACGATCGGGACGGTGACGGTGACGGAAATGCCTCCCAATGGATTGACTGGCATCAACATGTCGGGAACGGGTTGGTCATGTAACGGCAACACGTGTTCTCGTGGTGACAGCATCCCGCCTGGGATGAGTTACGCGGCCATCGGGGTGACCGCCAACGTTGCGTCCAACGCGCAGACTCCATTGGTCAATTCGGTAAGCATTTCAGGCGGTTATTCGGCGGGGTCGACGGTGAGCGATCCGGCGACGGTGACCACAGGCAGCGCTTGTGACGTGGCCAATACCGGGACGGTGGGAGCCGCCGACGTCCAGCGTATGATCAACGAAGTTCTCGGGAGCGCCGCTCCGACGAATGACCTCAATCAAGACGGTGTCGTAAATATCGTTGACGTTCAGGTTGTGATTGCTGCGGCATTAGGGTGGAACTGCTTGGGAGGTTAGCATTAGGGTGTCTACCATCAGGGCCGCCAATCGAATCGCCCCGCGTACCACTGCGCGCCAACTCCTGAAGGGCAGACCCAAAGCAATCCACATGGGCGTGTCGACGACTCATCAAAGTGGCTTTGCGCAGTTGGGAATGGTAAGTAGGGTTCTCGGAAGCTTGCCCGGGCGTCTGCCGGCGTCACCTGGACGGGGAACTGAAAAAAAACCGGCCAAATTCTGCTTGCATGATAAGTGGAATGTAAGTGACTTAGAGTCAAGCAGTTTGGCCGGTTTTTTTG
>CAZARO010000113.1:0-9919 GCA_964487165.1 uncultured Solibacteraceae bacterium
TGAAGGGCGCGCCGATGCCTTCCAGGATCTTGATGGTTTCGATGCCGCGCCAGATTACCGCGATGTTCAGCAGCCAGAAAGCGAAGAAGCAGATCCATTGGCCGCCGGGGGCCTGGGCGGCGCCGGGCCACAGAATTTTGAGCATGGAAAAGATGGCCTGGCCGCCGATCCAACTCTGGATGCCGAACCATCCGCATGCTACCAGGGCGCGCAGCACCGCCGGAATATTGGCGCCGCGCACGCCGAAAGACGCGCGCACGAAAACCGGAAACGGAATGCCGTATTTGGCGCCGGCGTGCGCGTTGAGCAGCATGGGCACCAGCACGATAAGATTGCCGAGCAGGATGGTGCCGATGGCCTGCCACCAGCTCATTCCGCCGGCGATGAGGCCGGACGCCAGCATGTAGGTGGGAATGCAGACGCTCATGGCTACCCACAGCGACGCGTAGTTATACGTGCTCCAGGTGCGGCGCTCCAGGGGGATGGGCGCGAGGTCTTCGTTATACAGGCTGGGGTCATGGTGCGGCATCAGGTTGTCCGGTAGTGAGCTAGGATAATTCAAAAGACGCGCCGGATGCAAAGCTCAGCCTGAAAGTAGTGAACAGCAGATGGCGGCCGCCGCGAAAGCGGGGCTGTTCGGACGGGCGCTTCAGGCCCACTGCGATTTCGAAGCGCCTGGTCAAGAAGTGACCGCGCCGAGACCTACTTGCCGCCGGTCTGCGGGCCGGTGTCGCCCGGGCCGCCGTCTCCGGGGGTGCCGCCGTAGATGTTCCGGCCGTCAGGCAGCGCTACCTGGCGCGGTCGACGTTATTCTCGCTGCAGGCGTATTCCGCTAGCAGTTGGCCGGGCGTGCCGGCGACCCAGGTTCGCGAGTAGTTGAACGGTTTGGTATAGAACTTTGGATCACCTCGGGTTCGGTCCTGGCCCGATCCGCCCCGACGGCACCCGCGGATATCTCGATCCGGCGCCGCTTCCTCCGCCGGTGAAAGCGACCGCACCACCCAAGAAGTGAGGCCTTCTATGTCCCGCGATAAGGTCTTGATTGTGCCGGGTTGGTCCGGTTCCGGTTCGGCTCACTGGCAGACCATCTGGGAACAGAATCATCCGGAGTACATTCGCGTGAACCAGCAAGATTGGCGAAGCGTACAGCGCCCGGATTGGGTACAGACTTTGGACCGCGCAGTGGATTCTGTCTCCGGCAACGTGGCGCTGGTGGCGCACAGCCAGGGCTGCCTTGCGGTGGCATGGTGAGCCGGCACACGGGCCGGCAGTTCCGGGAAAGTACGAGGTGCGATGTTAGTTGCGCCGCCCGATCTGAATTCGGCTCCCGGCACATTGCCGGCGCTGGCCAGTTTCACGCCCACTCCTCTTGTGCGCCTTCCCTTCGCTTCGCTGCTGGTCACCAGCGAGAACGACCCGTATGCGGGCATCGATGGCGCCGCGGGATTCACCAGCCATTGGGGAAGCGAGTTCGTGAACATGGGAGCGGAGGGCCACATCAATGTCGATTCAGGCCATGGCCCGTGGCCCATCGGGCAACTCTACTTCCAGCGATTCCAGGAACGGGTGCGCTCGCGGGCCTTGGTCGCCTGATAGGGTTTGCGGCCGGAACCGGGCGTTGGGCTCCCGGATTTCGGAACCATCAGCCACCCGATTCCCGTAAACTAGCCCGCGGGTCCCGTTATACGGCGTGAAAACGAGGATGTTGTCCCGGTGTGCCGGCGAGCGCAATCGATTCAGGGGCGTGCCCCATTCTGACTGCACGGGCCCGAAGGGGCCGCTTCTGACTCCTGACTTCCATATATCCCGCAGAGATATCAAGGCCAAGCCTTGGCTAGTTGGTATCGAGCGGCGCAATTTTCGCTAACCCACCGTTCTTGGGATGACGCTCCAGGTCAGACAAGACCGCTTGGTCGCTGAGGTCGAGGGCATGCGAGTTTCGCCAATCGTCATGGACCACCGTCACCAGGCGGTCCACTACCTCAGGGTCGCTCAAGTGGAGGGCGAGTTCGCGGCGCTCGTCCAAGCTGCTCGAGGTCAGATTGATGGAGCCGACAACGGCGCGCGACTTATCGGCGAGTAGCACCTTGGCGTGTAACTTCAAATCCTTCATCCTGTGGATGCCGATGCCTACGTCGCTCATGATTCGCAGGTCTCCGACACCTTCCACCAGCTTCCTGGCACGAAGCGAGTGAGAAGGCCGGGTCATCACATGGACTTTTACTCCGCGGAGTTTGGCCCGCACCAGGCATTCGACAATGATGGCGTCCTGATAACGCTCGTTCTGCACGAACAGAGAGTGTTTCGCTTCGTCGATAAACTGGGCGATCCGCTCGCGGCCGCTGCCGGGGCACCAGATGAGATTGGAACTCGGCCGCGGTTCGAACGGCTGGCGGCTCCAGTCGGCCTCGAAGCATTCGACCACTTCCGCTACTTCATCCGGATCGGTGGAGATGACGGCGAACTCGCGCGTCTCCTCGAAGTTGTCCGGGTCCCAATTTAAGGAGCCGATGAACGCGGCCGCATCGTCGACGACCATCGACTTTTCGTGGGTGACGGCAAACGCCGGGTTGGTATCGAGCACGTCGATGCCGGCATCCAGGAGCACGGTCCGCGCCCCCTTGTTTTGAATCTCTCCACTGTGGCGCGCAGGATTCAGCAGGACGCGGATTTTCACCTTGCGCTTGTGCGCCTTCACCAGGGCGCTCAGCACCCTGCGGTCGGACACGCTGAACATTTTGATGCGCAGCGATTGCGCCGCGTCGCCGATCGCGGTCAGAATCGGCTCGATGGTATCGTCCGGCATTACGATGAGTTTCCGTGCCATAGCGCCTCCTATCTGACGGCCTCCGCCGTTTTCGGACCGGATTGAGCCTTATGCAGACCCGCATAGATTCCACCCAGGGACAGAAGGGTCTGGTGGCCCCCTTCCTCGGCAACCATGCCGTTCTTGAGAACAATGATCTTGTCCGCCGCCTGCAGGGTTGCCAGGCGATGAGCGATCATGATCACAGTTTTGCCTCGCATTAAACGCAGCAGTCCCTCCATGACACGCCCCTCCGCCTCGACGTCGAGGGCCGCCGTCGGTTCGTCGAGAATCAGTACGGGGCTGTTGCGGACGAAAGCGCGGGCGATGCCAATGCGTTGTCTTTGTCCACCCGAAAGCGTCATTCCGCGTTCGCCGACCATCGTCCGATAGCCCTCCGGCATTTGTTTGATGAACTCGTCCGCATTGGCCAGTTGTGCTGCTTCGGCGATCTCGCGAGCGCTCGCAGCCGGCCGCCCATAAGCGATGTTTTCGGCAACGGTCCCGCGGAACAGCACTGTGTCTTGCAATACGAAGCCGAAATGCTGGCGCAGACCCTGTAGCTGGAACTCACGGACGTCCACGCCGTCGATGGTAATGGCCCCGCCGGTAGGATCGTAGAAGCGTGGGATCAGGCTCGCGACGGTCGACTTTCCGCTCCCCGTGGGGCCCACCACCCCCACGAATTGTCCTGGAAGAATGCGAAAACTCACGTCCGCCAGCACGGGCGAGCCGGCAACATACTCGAACGCAACATGGCCGAAAGCAATCTCGCCGCGCTGGAATGCGGCAGGCCGGGCATGGGGACGTTCCGGGATCACCTCGTCCGTCTCCAGGATGGTTTGCACGCGCTCGGCTGCCACCGCGACTTGAGCCATGGCGTTAGTCATTTTAGCGAGATCCTGCACCGGCTTGAAGAACCGCGACAAGTAAGAAAGGAAGACCGTGAGGCCGCCGGCGGTCATGGCGCCGGCAACTACCAACCCCGCCCCGCGCCACAAAACGAAGGCCGTGGACAAGGCAACCGTTACGGCGACCACCGGCGAAAGGAACGCCTTGATCTTCCTGCTGCGGAGAGCTGACTGGACGGTGGCCTGGCTCACCCGATTCAACCGCGACTCCTCCAATTCCTGTGCCCCGAACGCCTCCACCACCCGCTGCGATTCCAAGCCGAACATCTCCACCGCCACCATTTCAGACTCGTTGCTGCGCATGTCCTTAGTGGCATTCTTGAGCGCTCTTTTGTGCCCGGAAACGAACCAAAGCAAAAAAGGCGCCACCGCCGCTGCCAGTAACGCGAAAGCCCAGTTCAGCCAGAACATCAGCAGGAACATACCGAACACCGCGAGTATGTCGACCACGATTCCCAAAGTCCCTGAAGAGGCGAAGTTCTGAATCGTATCGATGTCGGAGGTCAGAGTACTGAGCGACGCCCCGACCCGGTGCTTATCGTAGTAGGAGAGCGACAGCCGTTGCAGGTGATGGTAAGTGCGCATGCGCAAGTCATGCGCCACGCCCTGCGCCACCGTCTCGCTGGTATAGCTGTCTATGTATGAGGCAATAGCCCCCAAAGCCGCAATCGCAACAAATCCAACCCCGGCCAACAACGCGATTTGCGTCTTGCCGGCGCCGCCCAGCATTGACCTAAGGAAGCCTTCCAGCCAATGCGGGAGGCGCTTCTCTCCCACCACATTATCGAGGACCACTTTCAAGGGCCAGGGTCCCGCCAAGCTCATAAGAGTTTCCACCAACATGGCGGCGAGCACCACTGCCAGGCCCTTTCTATACGGGCGCACCAGATTGCGGATCAAGCGAAGCATCGCGATGCGTCTTCTCCTTCTATGAGTTCGACATTCAACCCGAGTAGCGGCACCGTTTTCATGATGCTACTGCCTGTCATGGTGAAATACGTGGTGAGTGACGCCCGGCAGAAACTCGCGAACCACATTTACGCCGGCATTGCTTGCCATGTTAATTCCGAAATTTACCGCGCCGTCACCGGCCGAGTCATTGCTGCGCGGCTGCCAAATGCGCGAGATAAAGGCCGACGCCGCTGTACTGCCAACCTGCGAAACCGAAAAGTGTTGCGTGCCGTCGTTGCTGCGGGCGAGGACGCTGCTGGCGACGGCATATTTGAGCCGCTTCCAGATTCCGTGCTCACCCGAACCGTAGTACAGGTTGTCCTCATGCAAAAGGTCTTCACCGGTCATTTGAAGCATGGAGGCGATTGTGGCCTCTCCATAATAGTTTGCGAATCGCAGCCCGTATCCCTGCGCACCCAGGCCCCACGCTTTGGGAGAATCCTGCAATTGAGTGATTCCGGCCGAAACTCCAGCCAGGAAAAAATGGAATGGGCTCAGGAGATCCTTGGTGTAGAGCTTCAAGCGCTCCTTGGCCGTGAGGGGCTTGAATTGGTCTTGAGTCTTCCCGGCCATGAAAAGCGAGGAAAACAGGGAGGCTTCGACCGCGGTGGGCTCCTCACCCGCCGCAGACGGTGAAACCGTGGCCCCTGCGATGGCACGGTCCGTGGTGGCCGCGGTTGAATCGGTGGGGTTGGATGAGCTAGTGGTTGGACTAGCTCCGGCGCCTGGACCTTCGGTTTGAGCCCAAGCAGGGCGACCTTCCGTGACCGCTACTATCAGCGGCACGGTCACAACAAGCAGCGTGTGCGCAGCAATTCGAAACGCTGGCGAAATCTTCTTTCGAGATGAATCTACGGCAGTAACCATATGTCTCCTGTCGAACACACCTTACTAAAAGCACGCGGCGCTCCAATCGGCGAGGTAGTGAATTCCATGACATATGGGGCACCGATTCGGAGTGTTGTCGAAATGACGTGACGGCTTGTCGACGCCGGACTCCGCCGGAACGGGTACCTTCGCCTTTTTGCCCTATCACGCTGTGGCATCTCGCCTGCTGTCATTGGTGGAGTCACCTCGCGACTGAGGATCCAGAAGGCTACCAACTATGTTTTCACTCGAAAAGAACGATCGATCCGCGCGGCTCCGCCTCTTGCTGGGCGTAGTTGCATTGACAGCCTCCTCAACTATGGCGGCCGACAAGTCCAAGGAGGCGCCGGTGGTTGAGAACGCAACCAGCGGCTCCGCCTTATTGTGGAGCGATCCATCCGACTGGGCCACTCGCGACCTCTTCTATGGGCAGGGAGGCAAAGCGCACGAGCCGCACGGTCCGTTCAGGTTCGAAAAGGAAGACTTGGACGGAAGCAACCCCAAGTTCGTGGTGCGCGACCGCGACGGGGTAAAGTGGAAAGTGAAACTGGGCTTGGAAGCGCGGCCCGAGACCGCAGCCACGCGCCTGGTTTGGGCAGCGGGCTATTATGTCAACGAAGACTACTTCGTCCGCGACATACAAATCGACGGCATGCCCGCGCACTTACATCGCGGCCAAAAACTGATTGGCCCGGGCGGCACTGCGCACAATGTGCGCTTGAAAAGGGAAGACGAAAAGAAGATCGGGATCTGGCAATGGGATAAGGTAGGGTTCGCCGGTTCGAGGGAGTGGAACGGACTGCGAGTGCTCATGGCCCTGATCGGCAATTGGGATCTCAAGGACATGAACAACTCGGTTTACCGGGAGGCGCCGCAAAGTATTTACATGGTGAGCGATCTGGGCGCCACCTTCGGCTCCGCCGGCGCCAGTTGGCCGATCAGCCGTGCCAAGGACAACCTCACCTCCTACAGCCGTTCGAAATTCATTCGCCGCATCGGTCCGGATACCGTCGACTTCCAAGCGCCGGCGAGGCCTGGTTTTGAGCGCATGGTCAACCCCAAGGCGTACGTCGCGCGCCTCCATCTTGAGCATCTCGGGCGGAATGTGCCGCGTGCCGACGCCAGGTGGTTAGGCCAACTTCTTGCGCGGCTGGCTCCAGTCCAGATTCAGGACGCATTTCGTGCGGCGGGTTATTCTCCCCAGGAAATCCAGGGGTTTGCACGCCTGCTTGAGGACCGTATTACGGTGCTCGTGGGGCTGTGACAGGAACATCGTGACTGGCGGCGAAAGGCCGCGTCGGACTGGCGACACCTGCCGGTATCCGCCGCGCCGCATAAAACCTCGCGGCCGGCAGCACAAGTTTGGCCAGGCACGCCAGGATCTGTCTGGAACCCTTAGTTGACAGGCCTGTGGCCCTCGCCACCGGTGCCGTACCCCCTCACATCGGCGAAAGTCAGGCTCTAGGAGTAATTCAGAGGGAGTTGCTATATTCGGCTGATCGACCGCTCTCTTGCCGTCGCGGCTCGGTAGGCTCGTGTAAATACACAGGCGCGATTCCGAGTCGCGCGCGCTAGCAAGCGGTAACTCGAATTTTGCAACTCCCTCTTCGGTCCTCCTTGGGGGCTTCAGCCCGCTCTCCAGCCAGCGGACTGAAGCCCGCAGGCTAAAGCCTCTGCCCTACCGAAGGTTCGCACAGTATTGGGGCTGTTGAGCAGTGAGAAGGGGAGGAGCGCCTTCACGCTCATCCAGTCGAGGAGCCTTCGATTCGTCGACGATCCGCCGCGCACCTTATCGTGCGGCGGAAGGTTCCGGAGCATGGAAATGCTCAATATACCGGCGCATCAGGATTTCGAACGGACTGAGACCTTGTTCGCGGGCTTCCTTCAGGGCCTGAGCATTGGTCCAATGATCGTGAGCGATTCGGTAGCAGGCAATTACCAGGCCTGTGCGATCGGCGCCCCGGCGACAGTGTATGAAGACAGGCCCCCGCGCTGGGTCCTCCAGCAGCGCCAAAATCTTATCGATCTTCTCGTGAGTCGGTTCAAGGGTACCGGGCAGCCCGATCCGCACATACTGCATTCCGGCGGCCTCCACAGCTCCCTTCTCCCACGATTTACGCTCCAAGCGTTCGCGCAGATCGAGCACTGTCTTAATTCCCATGGCAGCCAGTTTTGGGATGTCTTCTTTCTTCGGTTGCTTGCCGCGATAAAGGTTGTCGTCGACGCGATAGGCACGAGGATCCGACTGTTGCGCGAACAGGGGAGAAGCCAGAAGCAGCACGAAGCAAAGTTTATGCAGCCGATTTAATCTGAATGGCAAATCGCACCTTTTCTTTGGACTCGTCTGGGAACCACATCTTCCAGTGCATTTTCAGCGCCAGGAAGAATCTTGTACGGCGTGACCTCGCGGGCGTTCGTCTTCAAGCTGCTCTCGAGTCCGCTCCGCCACAGCAGACCGTACATGTAGCAAAAAGGGGGCGCCGAGCCATCGACTTTCGTCTCAGCGCCCCATGGCGTGTGTTCGCATTTTGCAGAGCTTCTGGAAGCGCCAACATGGCTATTTCTTTCCGCTAGAACTGAGCGAGCCGAACGAACAACCCCGCGAGCCCGGCCCCGATCAACGGCCCCACCACCGGCACCGGCGCGTAGCTCCAACCGGAATTCACCTTCTTGCCAAGCGGGAGAATCGCATGCATGATTCGCGGCCCCAAATCGCGCGCCGGGTTGATGGCGTACCCGGTCGTTCCTCCCAGCGACAAGCCGATCCCCCATATCAACACGCCCACCAGATATGGCCCGAGGGCCGGCGCCGGGCCGGTGAGCGCCACCTTCTTGGAAAAAATGGCGGCGACACCCAGCACGAGCACGAACGTGCCGATAATCTCGCTGAGCAGGTTCGCGCCGAGTGCGCGAATTGCCGGCATGGTGGAGAAGCACGCCAGTTTCAGGTTGGGATCTTCGGTTTCGCGCCAATGCGGCAGGAAATGCACCCACACCAGAGTGGCACCCACCATGGCGCCGAGCATTTGCGCTACCAGAAACGGCAGGAACTTCGAAAAATCGGCGGTCACTACCGCAAATCCAAGAGTTACCGCGGGATTGAGAAAGGCATCCGGACTGCCGCACGCGACGGACGCGTAGACCCCGAACACCACCGCAAAGGCCCAGCCTGCGGCAATCGCCAACCAGCCGGCGCCCTCGGCTTTTGAACGTTTCAGCAGGACGTTAGCAACTACGCCATCGCCTAACAGGATGAGGACGGCAGTCCCCACGAATTCACCAAAGCATCTTGCACCCATATTGATTTTCCTTTCGTGACTACGCCGCGGCGTCGACCCAATCGAAGGACCGCGTCACGGCTTTCTTCCACAAGCTATACAAGGCCGCCCGCTGCTCCTCATCCATGTGTGGCTGCCAGGTGTTATCCACCGCCCACTGCGAACGGAGGTCGTCCAGATTTTTGTAGTAACCAACGGCCAGTCCGGCCGCGTAGGCGGCGCCCAGCGCGGTTGTCTCCCTCACCACCGGCCGCACTACCGGACGGTTCAGCAGGTCGGCTTGAAACTGCATCAGAAGTTCGTCCTCCACCATGCCGCCATCGGTGCGCAGGACATCCAGCGCGATGCCCGAATCCTTTTCCATGGCTTCCACCACTTCGCGGGTTTGGAAGGCCGTGGCTTCCAGTACGGCGCGCGCCAGGTGGCCCTTATTGGTGTACCGCGTGAGCCCCGCAATCACTCCGCGCGCGTTCGATTTCCAGTACGGTGCGTACAGGCCGGAGAAAGCCGGCACGAAATAGACGCCGCCGTTGTCCTTCACGGTTCGCGCCAGGATCTCGATATCGGAACTCTTGCCGATCAGCCCGAAGTTATCGCGCATCCATTGGACCAGGGCTCCGGTGATGGCGATGCTCCCCTCCAAGGCATAGGCCGCGGGTTGCTTGCCCAGCCGGTAGGCTACGGTGGTGAGAAGTCCGAACTTGGAGTGCACCGGCTTCTCGCCGGTATTCATCAGCAGAAAACATCCCGTGCCGTAGGTGTTCTTGGCTTCGCCCGATTGGAAGCAGGTTTGGCCCACCAGGGCGGCCTGCTGATCGCCCAGGATGCCGGCGATCGGCACGCCCTTCAACGATTCGAGAGTGGCGTTGCCGTACACCTCGCTGCTGGCTGCGATTTCCGGCAGCATCTGACGGGGAACGCCGATCACCTCAAGGAGTTCGTCGTCCCACTCCAGAGTTTCGAGGTTCATCAATTGGGTACGGCTGGCGTTGGTGCAATCGGTCATGTGAATGCCGCCGCGCGGTCCGCCAGTCAGTTTCCAGAGCAGATACGAATCGATGTTTCCGAACAGAACGTCACCCGCTTGCGCGCGGCCGCGAAGACCG
>CAZARO010000114.1:0-9918 GCA_964487165.1 uncultured Solibacteraceae bacterium
GTTCTGCCAGCGCCGCCCGCCAGTTCTCCTCACGACTACGTGCAGGCGGTGGAATTCCCCTACTATCTGTATCCCCGTTCTCTCTGGGAACGCGAACTGGTATGGCTCAAGAACCTCGGCGTGGAAACCGTGGAGTTCAACATTCCGTGGAACTGGCATCAGACCCAGCCCGGTGATTACGATTTCACCGGCCGCACCAGCCCGCGCCGCGACCTGGTGGCCTTCATCAAAATCTTGCGGCGGCTCGAGCTGCGGGCCTGGGTACGCCCCTTGCCGCCGGTCAACGGGTTCCTCGATAACGGTGCGCCGGCGGGCGCCGACGCGCGTGCGCAGCGGGCCTGGCTGCGGCGCCTGGAACAACTGCTCGCCACCCAGACGGCCAGCCATGGCGGCCCCATCGCGTACGTGGAAGGCCGCGCGCTGGCCATCGATGCGGCTGCACCGCCGGCGCCGGTGACCACGATTTCGGCCATCGATCCGGACGCGCTGGCGCGCAGCCGCGATGCCATCGCCGGGGCTTCCGCGAGCGCCGTTTTGTGGACCCACGTGGAGGACGCGCTCTATCCCGCCGGCTGGGCGGCCGACCCCACCACGCTGCTGCGGCCGGGAGCCGTGGGGCTGAGCGGCGATGAGCGTCCCACGGCAGTGCCGCTGCGCCGCGATGCCGCCCTGCTGCGAAAATGGGGACCGGCGCGCAGCGGGCTACACGCCGTCGTGATGCCCAAACCGGCCGATGGCAAGCTGCCGGATGGCGTTACGGCGAACGAATTGATCTCCGCCGGCGCCTGCGCCGTCAGCATCGTCAACCGCGGAAAACTGCTGTTTCACGACGATCTGCGCGTCTTCGAGCCGGTATCGAAACGCACCCTGATTGTTCCCTCGGTGACAGTCCCGGCCGGCCAAGCGCTATGGCTGCCGCTGGATGTCTCGCTGGGGCCATCCGGGCTGTGCCGCGAATGCACGCAGTTTTCAGAGGTTGAGCACATGGTTTACGCCACCGCGGAACTGCTCGCCATCGAGTTCGAAAACGGCATCCTGGCCATGGAATTTGCCGCCCCGGTAAAGGGCGAAATGATTTTGCAATTGGAGCGCAAGCCGGTGGGACCGTACCTCGCCTCGGGCGTACCCACGGAGTTCGAGTGGGACGATAAAGCGATGCGGGCGCGCTTCACCATCCCCGCCAACACCGCGCCGGGCAACCGCGTGCGCGTGGGCATCGCCGTGGAGGCGCCGGAGACCTCGGCATTTTTCAACGAAGCGCACCGGCTGATTATCGGCCAGAAGAACGTGCTCTCCACGGCGTACTCCTCGGCCGAAGTGGCGGCGCGTTCCCGCATGCTCCTGCCCGAGGGGTTCACCGCGGTCCCGACCACGAAATCGCCCAACGAGATCGACTACGAAATCGGCACGCCCGCTGAGGCGCTGCATGGCGATTACGCCGACCTGGCGCTGGAAGCCGATGGCGTCCCGTTGGGCCGGGCCCATCTGCAAATGTTTCGGCCGGTATCCATACGGCTGATGGAAGCCATGCAGATTCATTTCGGTACGGAGGCGGAACTGACGCCCGATCCGCCGATTGCGCCCATCGAACCGAAGTCCGGCAGCGATCTGGAGCTCTCCATACGGAATAACTGGCCGGGGATCCAGAATTATACGCTGGACGCCGCCGGCGCGGGGCTCGATTTCTTCCCGGCGAAGTCGGACGTGGCGGTGGCGGCGGTGGAAGAGCGGCGCGTGCCGCTGCGCGTCCTCTTGAAGGATGGCGCGAGCGACGGCGCGGAAGGGCTGCGGGACTGGAACTTGAAGGTGGGCGGCGGTTCGGCGCAGGATCTGCCGATGCGCGTGCTGCTGCTGCCGCGCAATCGTACGGTGGCGTGGTCGGCGGACCTGGATGGCGACGGATCGCCGGAGTGGGTGCTGGAGACGCAGAAGGTGCGCGCGATTTTTTCCTCGCAGGACGGCGGGCGATGGATGGAATTCAACTGGAAGGACACCAACCTGAACTTCCTGCCGCCGGAAGGAGTTTTTGCGGCGGCGGGGGCGGTGGAAGTCCGCGCGGCGGGCGATAGTCTGGAGTTCGCGGGGAAGGGTTGGAAGCGGACGGTGCGCCTGACGGACACCACGCTGGCGATCGAACAGACCACGCCGCTGCCGCCCGACAAACTCGCGCAGGACCGGCGGGGAAATGTCGATTTCAACATTCAGCATCCCGCGGCGAATCGGGCGACCTATACCTTGAAGTAGGGACGCGGCGTTGCCCGCGATGTCCCTGCGGAACATGGAAGACAGGGGTCAGGGGTCAGAAGACAGAATAGAAGTGGGCGCCGTAGGGCAGTGACGCTGACAGCCGCGCCAGTGGCCTGCGTCGCCTCATGCCGCTTCGCGATATGGAACGATACGGAACTTAGAAGGAACGCGAGCGTCTTATTCTGACTTCACGGCCCCGCAGGGGCCGCTCCTGACTTCTGACTTCCAAATCCTGAAAGGATTTCAAGGGCGAAGCCCTTGCTTGCTACAGTACCCTTATGGTCCCCAGTTCCGAATCTGTCGATGTGACGCGGCCCGATCGCCGACGCGGGATCGATCTCCGGCTGGTGGCCGGCGTGGTCCTGCTGGCTGCCGCGGCGGTTTGCACGTGGTGGACGATTGACGGGCTTTCCAAGCGGCGTGTACTTAGGACGGAGCTTGCGGAGATCAGCCACGCGCGCTATGACCTGCTGAATGTGGACCACTGGGTGGCGAAATTGCTGCCCGTGCTGGATGAAAGAGTCGACGCGCTCGACTTGAAAGCGGCCAGCCAGGGGCTGCGGCCGACGGTGGAGAAAGCGCTGTACGAGTTGCTCGACCAGGTGAAGGAGAAGATGAGCGCGAGCAATCCGCAGAGCAAGGGCAGCGGGGGATTGATGGGGGGCGCGAGTGCGCTCATGGCCAACATGATGGTGGGTGCGCTCAAGCCGCACGTGCCGGAATACACGGACGTGGTGCTCAAGGAACTGCGCCGGCCGGAGAACGAGGCGGCGCTCAAGAAATACATTAAGAGCTTGCTGGCCGATGGCGCGAAGACCACGCTCGCCAACGTGGACACCAGATATTACGCGTACATCCTGAAGGAGCACGGATGCGCGGACGGCGGCGCGTGCCAACAGGAGCTGGGCAACCGGATTCGCGAGGCGGATGAGAAGATCGCCTCGTATTACCTCACGGTTCTGGCGGCCGGCGCGCTGGCGTTCGTGCTGCTCATGGTGAAGCGGCCGGTGCTGGGGCGGGCAGCCGTGGTGGTGCTGCTGCTGTTCTGCGTGGTTCTGCTGTTGGGCGGCATCCTCACCCCCATGCTCGAAGTGGAAGCCAAGATCTCGCGGCTCAGCTTCACGTTTCTGGGCGAGCCGGTCGAGTTTACCGACCAGGTGCTCTACTTCCAGAGCAAGAGCGTGCTGGAGGTGTTTCGCACGCTGGTCACCATGGGCAGGCCGGATATGTGGATAGTAGGCGTGCTGGTGCTGATGTTCAGCGTGGTGTTTCCAACCATCAAAATCTTCACGCTGGCATTCTGCCTGCACAAGCCGGCGCTGCTGCGGACCAATCGGCTGGTGCGATTCTTCGCGCTGGAGTCTTCCAAGTGGTCGATGGCGGATGTGATGGCGCTGGCGATATTCATGTCGTTCGTGGCTTTCAATGGGCTGATCGCGAACACCATGAACGGGCTGACACAGGCCGGGGCGCAACTCGTGATCCCGACCGACAGCTCGAAGATATTGCCGGGATATTTTCTGTTCATCGGCTTCTGCCTGGCGAGCCTGTTTCTCTCGAAGAAGCTGGAACACGGAGTTCGGACGGCCGCGGGCGCGGAAGCTTCGCAATAGAGCAATCCTGTTGCTTTCCCAAATGAACTGTGTCATGCTTCCTGTTGGAAACCCAATAGAGGTTAAATCAGGACCGTGACATGAGACCGCTAAGGCGATTCTGCAAGCGGCTGAGCTCCTGGGCGACCACCGGCCGGGACGAAGCGCGATTGCGGGCGGAAATCGAAGAACATATCTCGCTGCTGACTGCCGACTATGTTCGGTCAGGTCTTTCTCCCACGGAAGCGCGGCGCCAGGCGGCACTGCAGTTCGGAGGGGTGGAAGCCATGAAGGAAAGCTATCGCGACCAAAGAGGGCTGCCGATTCTGGAAACGCTGATACAAGATGCCCGCTACGCTCTGCGGCGCTTGCGAATGGCTCCGGCGTTCACCACGGCAACGGTGCTGACGTTGGCGCTGGGCATTGGCGCGACCACTTCGATTTTCACTTTGGTGGATGCCGTTCTGCGCAAGTCGCTACCGGTGGCGAACCCCGGCGAGCTCTACCGGTTGGGTAGAGAAACCCGTTGCTGCTACCTGGCCGGCTATAGTCAGGATCGCGAGTTCTCCCTGGTCTCGTACGATTTGTACAAATATCTAAGAGACAACACCAAGGGCTTTTCCGAATTAGCGGCCTTCCCTTCGACTGAGCTTCAGTTCGGTGTCCGCCGCGCGGGCAGCGCAGAGGCGGCACAAACTTATCCCGGCGAGTTCGTCTCCGGCAATTACTTCAGCATGTTCGGCATTAATGCATATGCCGGACGCTCGCTTACGGCTACGGACGATCGGCCCGGTGCCCCGCTGGTGGCGGTGATGAGCTATCGCTTATGGCAGGAGAAGTATGGATCGGACCCATCTGTAATCGGCGGCGCCTTCAATGTGGACGACAACCCAGTTACCGTGGTGGGAGTCGCTCCGCCGGGTTTCTTCGGCGACACTCTGCGCGGCACTCCACCGGATTTCTTCCTGCCGCTGAACAGCGAACCGATCATCGAGACGGATGCCGATCTTAATAAGTACGACACCCACTGGCTGGAGTTGATCGGGCGCATTCAGCCGGGTGTGAAGCCGGCAACTGTGGAGGCTGAAATGCGGGTCGCGCTCAAGCAGTGGCTGCGCGCGCACTGGGGCGAGATGAGCGCCAACGATCGCGTGAAGTTTCCGGCGCAGACTTTGTTCCTGGCCCCAGGAGGCGCTGGCATCACTAGCATGCGCGGCCGATTCGAGCATTGGCTTAAAATCCTGATGACGGTTACCGGATTTGTGCTGCTGATTGTTTGCGCCAATGTGGCCAACCTCATGCTCGTACGCGGCATGGAGCGCCGCCGGCAGACGTCGTTGAGCATGGCGCTGGGGGCGGGCGTGTGGCGCATTGTGAGGCAGCCTCTGATGGAAAGCATGTTGCTCTCGTTGCTCGGCGGTGCGGCGGGTTTGGCGGTGGCGTTTACGGGTACGCGTCTGATTCTGCACTTCGCATTCCCCACCGCGGCCGGGCTCGCCGGCGTGCCCATCGACGCGTCGCCTTCCATGCCGGTGCTGTTATTCGCCCTGAGCGCTTCGCTGGCAACGGGCGTGGCCTTCGGCATCGCTCCCGCATGGATGGCTATGCGAGTAGATCCCATTGAAGCGCTGCGCGGTGCTAACCGAGCCACCGCCCGCGCGGGCTCGCTCCCCAGGAAGACGCTGGTGGCGTTGCAGGCGGCGCTCTCGCTGGTCTTGCTCTCGGCGGCTGGACTCCTTACGGCCGCCTTGCAGAGACTGGAGAATCAAAATTTCGGATTCGAGCAGGATCGGCGGATGGTCGTCACCATGAATCCCAGGCTGGCCGGGTACCAGGCCGGACAACTCTCGCAGCTTTACAGCCGCATCCACGATTCGATGGCTGGCATTCCGGGCGTGTCTTCCGTGGCTCTGTGCCTGTACTCGCCGCAGAGCGGCGGAGGATGGGGCTCCGGCGTCTTCGTGGATGGCCATCCCGCGCCAGGACCCAACGACGACTACTTCGCCTCATGGGACCGGGTGACCGCGGGATACTTTGGCGTTATCGGGACCCCCATCGTCAAAGGGCGCGGCATCTCCGGGCAGGATATGGCGGTCTCGCGGCACGTGGCCGTCATCGATGAGGCATTCGCGCACAAGTTTTTCCGCAATGAAGATCCCATCGGCAAACACTTCGGCCGGACGCCGGAAACAAGTCGGGAATTCGAGGTGGTGGGCGTGGTGAAAGACGCCCGCTATCTGCCTTCCAGTCCCGATCGGGCCGCCGGTGCGTTCTTCTTACCTGAGCCGCAAGCGGAATACACACACACCAACCTGGGCTCGCTTTTCCTGCACGACATTGTCATTGTGACCAGGCCGGGAGCCCGCCTGTCCCTGGCGGAAGTACGCCGGACCATGGCTTCGGTGGATCCCAACCTGCCTATCGTTTCGCTGCGCACTTTGCGGGAGCAAGTGGCCGGTCAGTTCACGCAACCGCGGCTGATCGCGCGGCTGACTTCGTTCTTCGGGATTCTTTCGCTGGCCTTAGCTTCCATCGGACTCTACGGTGTCACTGCCTATAATGCCGGACGCCGAGTCAACGAAATTGGCGTGCGCATCGCGTTGGGCGCCAATCGCGGCCACGTGATCAGGTTGGTGCTGCGAGGCGCGTTCGGGCTGGTTCTCATCGGACTGTTGATTGGGTTGCCGTTGACATTGGCCGCCGGGCGATTCCTGGGCAGTCAACTCTACGGCATGAATCCATACAATCCGGTAGTGACTCTGACGTCCGCGATGGCGCTCGCGCTGGCGGCGCTGGCTGCATCGCTCGTCCCAGCCTGGAGGGCGAGCACGATTTCGCCGTTAGATGCGCTGCGGGCCGACTGAGCTTGCGCGCCCGAGCGAAGTGGGGAGCCGTGCTACCGTGAGCGTCATGTGGCACGCAAGGTTACAGGACATTGGTGCGAGCATCGTTTTATGCGCGATTGCCGGGCCCGTTTGCGCCCAGGGCAGGCTTCTCTCTCCCGGCCCTCTTTACACCGAGGGGAATCAGATCGTCGACGCCGCGGGCGTCCCCCAGCGGCTGGCCTGTGTGGGCTGGAACGGCGGGAACAGCGTGAAGCCGAGGCTCTCGGGGCTAAATCAGGTCACTTACCAGGCCACTATGTCGGACATGCTGCGGCTCGGTTTCAACTGCACGCGAGTGCTGACATCAGCCCGCGGCGTTCTCGATAATACCGGCGACTACCTCGGCCTGCTCGACCGCGTGATCGACTACGCCGGGACCATCGGTCTGCGGGTGATCGTGGACATGCACAATGACGAAGGAGGCCACGGCACGCGCGACAATTGGGGCACGGCCCCGCCCAACGGACTCTGGTACGACAAAGGCGGCGCGTCCGATGGCACCGATGGCGGAGGCAACACCGGAACCATCGCCGACGCCGATTTTCAGGCGGCCTGGGTAAAGCTCGCGGCGCGCTGGAAAGACAAGCCGGCCATCCTGGGATACGACCTGATCAATGAGCCGCATTCCGGGCGAACCACCTGGGGTGGCTATGACGGCACGGCCGGGTCCGACACCGACATTCGGGCCATGTACATGCGCGTGGGAGACGCGATCCATGCCATCGACCCGCGGCCCCTGATTGTCGCCGAGGGCGTGCAGAATTACCGCGCCCACGCGTACGAAGGCGACTTGCGAGGCGCTGCCCGATGGCCCGTCGCGCTGAAGACGCCTCGCAAGGTGGTGTATTCCGCGCACGTGTATCCCGCCGAAGTGAGCGATGTCCCCAAGGACTACGGCCCCCAGTGGATCGACCGGATGAACTCGCTGTGGGGTTACCTGGTGAAGGAGAACGCCGCGCCGGTCTTCGTGGGCGAGTGCGGCGACTGGTTGGCGACGCCTGACTCGCAAGCGTGGGCATCCGCCTTCGTCGCCTACGTGAACGGGAAAGCTCCCGGAGGTCCGGCGATTGCCGCTGGAAAGCAGGGGATCTCGTGGAGTTGGTGGAACTGGGGCACCAGCGAGAGCGGCGGCAAAGTGCCCGATTTCGGCGTTCTCACCGACTGGTCGCACGGATCGCTGAAGGCCGGGCAGGCGCCGGTCCTGGAGCAGCTTTTCTTCCGGGCGGAACGATAATTCGTGCCCGCTAAAACACAATCCCCGTCGTTACGGTGTACGACCGCGGAGTGATGAAGTGCGTGCCGCTGAAAGTGGACAGGAAATTATACAGCGCCACTTCGTTGGTCAGGTTCAGCACCGAGAGTTTCAGCGTCAGCTTGACCTTTTCGGTATGCAGCACGTTGTCGTCGCCGATGCCGACATCCAATATGCTGTGCGGCGCGATGCGCGGCGGGTTGGTGTCGTTATTTTCGGTTCCAGCCTTAGGGATCACCAGACGGGTAGCGCCATAGGTACCGGTGCATGAGCTGATGCGGTTGACGATGGTGGCGTACTCGTTGCCGCAGTAGAACCCCATGGCCGCCTGCTCGTCGGCCGACAGCGCCAGGGCGGAGGCCAGATCCGGCACGCTGCCCGCCACCTCTCCGCTATCGAAGCGCCAGGTGAAGTCGATCCAGGGACCGGTGTGGGGCAGTTGATAGCGCAGATTCATGGTCTGCTCATACGCCTGGTCGTGGTCGATGCGGAATACGCCCACGTCCACCGGCGAGTTGAAAATCAGGCCTCCGTCTTCCGGTCCGAAGAAGCGCGCCCGCGTGTGCCCCATGTTCAGGAAGGCCTGAAAGCCATGGAAGTTGGTAGACGAAACGCGCGCCGCCACGCCATCCAGCTTGGACTTCCGCCAGGAAATGGGGAATGTGATCGGCGAATTGAACAGCACGTCGAAATCATACGCGTTGTCGGTGAACTTCCAGAAATATTCGGCATCCACCATCAGGTATTTGCCGACGCTCTGCTGAAAACCGGTGTTGTATTGATTGCGCTGCCCCGGCCGCAGGGGCGCCGATGCGTAGGCGCCGAACACGTTGGTGGCGAGCCCGCCCACGCCGGATGCGCTGGAAAGCAGCAGGTTCTCGTTGTAGGGCGTTTCCATGGTATGCGAGTAACCCAGGCGCAGCACGGTCTTGGTCTGCTTAAGCAGGTAGGAAAGGCCGCCGCGCGGTTCTATGCCGGTCTTCTCGCTCAGCCCGTTGTACTGGTCGACGCGCAGGCCGTAGTTGAAGGTGAAGCGCCCCAGAGTGATCGAATCCTGGCCATAGAAAGCGAACTGGTTGATCTTGCCGGTATCACGGAAATGAAACAAGCTGCCGCCGCGCGTCAGGTCGAAGGGCACCAGGCCGGGCGCCAGGCTGGGGTTCGCCGTCAGCCCCAGACCCGCGCAGGCGCCGGGATTAGTCACCGTCAGCGGTCCGGCGGCGTCGCCATTGGCATCCACGCAGATGGGATTAAAGGTGGGGTCGGTAAGGCCCAGAAAGAAATCTTCGAACAAGCGGGTCTGCTTGAGTTCCGTCCCGATCTTAAAATTGTGGGCGCCGATCACCGAAGAGACATCGGCGCGGATTCCGTAATTCAGCAGGTGGCGGTCCTGCGAGATAGTGGCTGGAGTGTCGTCGAAGGGATCGCGGCTGGGGTAGTAGTTCATGAAATCCCGCCGGACCCACGGATTCACGGTGAACAGAGTGCTGGTGCCGAAGGTGTGCTGATATCCCGGCGCGATGTTGAAGCTGACTACTTTTTGCCGCTGGTCCTGGTTGGGCTCGTCATAGGAATTGGGAATCTGAAACCAGTTGCGGGCCAGAAAGAGATTGAGGTGGAACGCATCGTGCTCGCCGGGCTGAAAGTCGATGCGGTCGAAGACCGTCTGGTCGTTGCCCACGTCGTGCATGGGGTCGAACTCGGGGCTGTCGAGGAAGCGGCCCGTACGGTCGGAGTTGAGCACGATAAAGTTGCCCAGTTTGGGGCCGCCGAAGCCGAACGACAACTTTTCGCCCACGGTGCCGAAGGAGCCGTAATCGGCGTCGAACTCTCCGAACGGCTGTTTCCCCAGCCCGGACCGCGTCACCCCTTCCACCACCAGGCTGGTCTTATCGCCATACTGCGCGGCGGCCGACCCGGTGATCATTTCCATATTCTGAAA
>CAZARO010000115.1:0-9917 GCA_964487165.1 uncultured Solibacteraceae bacterium
AATCGAACGCCAGGGCCGACAGGGCAATCGAGACGATGCCGGGGCCCTTCCCACCGTACAGGGCGCTCACCATCACGGCCAGAAAGAAGCAGGACGAAGGGGAGTCCACGAGCAAGGCGATCCCGAGCGCGACACCGCAGCTGACCGCCGCAAGAGTGTACCTGCGAAATCCGTACCCAGGCGTCATTCGCACCAGCCTTCTAATAGCTATCTTTAGATAGTGCCAGATCGGTGCGCGATATGGAAGGATACGAAGTCGGAAGCGGCCCCGGCGGGTTCGTGAAGTCAGAATGAAGACATCCGGGCACGATAGCAAAATTCGAATAACCGCTTGCTTGCGGGCGCGGCTCAGAACGGCGTCTCTGTGTTACCGAGCCGCGACCGCGAGGGAGCGGTCCGCCGCTGGCTACCGCCATTCTGACTTCCGACAGCCCCGCCAGGGGCTGTCAAGACTTCATCGGACCCGAAGGGGCCGCTTCTGACTCCATGTCCCGCAGGGACATCGCGGGCGAGCCCGCGTCAGTATTTCTTGAGTTCTTCCACCAGGGCCGGGAGGCCTTTAGTCACGTACAGATTCGCCAGCCGCTCTTCTTCCACCGAAGGCTCCATCACCTGCAGCAGGAGCGGGTTGGATTCCATGTTCTGGCGGGTCGGTACCCAGACTTTTCCGTCGGCGAATTCCACCTGGTTGACGAAGCCGGTGACTTTGTGGATGCTCAGGGGCTTGCCGCCGGTGGAAAACTCGAGCGTGTTCTCCTGGCTCACCTTGCCGGTGCCGCGGGCGGCCAGCGAGAACGCCGGATCGCTGGTAGGCAGCGAGCCGGCCAGGTACGAACTGCCGTTGGAATCGGTCAGCACCCAGCCCAACTCCACGTATTTCACCGGCTTGTCGGTCAGATTCGCCACTTCGATGCTGGGAGTGCGCGCGTCGCTACCGGAAATCAACGCCGATCCGCGGAGCAGTTGGATGGGCCCATCGGGGAACTGCAGGAAGGCGAATTGCTCCTGCCGCTCCGGAGCGATCGCCGCCAGACCCGCATTGGTAACGGTGCGGCCGCGCACAATTCGCCCTTGGATCTGCGGCAGCGCTTCCAGGCGCGCCAGAATCTTCAGCACCGCCTCTTTCAGCGCCGGGCTGCCACCTTGTGCCAGCAGCCGCTTCAACGCCATGCGGTCACGCTGCGATTCCATTTCCGACGCCGTCATAACGCGGCGCGAGTGCAGCTTGTCGGGGCCGTAGAACGAGAGATCCTGGAACAGCACACCATCCAGATTGACCTGCAGCAGCGGACCGCCGGACATCTGCATGGGCCGCATGAGCTTGGTGGAGATATGCACCGGGAAGGCTTCGCCCGGACCCACATTCAAACCCGGCTGGAAGACCGAACCCACGCCGCCCATGGCCACTTCCTGCGAAACCACCCGCAAAGTAACGCCGTGGATGCGGTTCGAGCTGATGTTCTTGAGGGTGAGCGAAAGGTTGAGATCTAGCACCAGGGCCGCACCGCGAGCGGCGGTGCGCGAAGTGCCGGTATCGGTCCGCATCACGGCCACCGGAGAGTCTTCGGGAAGATCGATGCGGATCGAGCTCGATGCCAGCGGTGCGTCCTGCGCCAACAACGAGGCCGCGCCCAGAAGGCCCGCCAGCCACACCCGATTTCTTGTCTTACTGAGCATATACGGTATTGATCGTCACCGAACCCGTAACGGGATCGATGTAGCGAGCCCCCATGGAACCTTGCGCGTCGAAGGTGTAGACCGCCTTCTGTGCGCCGCCATTCATCAGGCCAAGCATGTGCTCGTCTCCGGCCTGCAATTGTATCCCATCGCGCGTGGATTCCACCGAGGTTTCCGCCGCGTGCACCACCAGCGGCGCGGGACGCTCCAGCATCAGGCATCCACCCACCAGTACGACGACGCTGGCAAATGCCACCGCCGCCCGCCATCCGGACATGGAGGCCCGGCGCAAGGGCATTTCGGCCGCGCGAACGCATTCGCCGGCTTCCAACCCTAGGCGGATGTTCGCTTTGACTTCCGCCGCCATGCGGCTCCACGAAATGTCCGGCAGTTCGGCCAGTTCGGGCAGCAGTTCCCGCATTTCGTCGTAGCCGGCTACTTCTTCGCGGCATGCCGCGCAACGGGCCAGATGCCGCGCCGTCAACCAGCGCCGGAATGGCCCCAGGTCACCCCCCGCGTGCAACGCCAATGTTGCCTGATTTGGGTGTCTCATCGTCCTACCGCTTCCTTCTTTCCATGTACCGGCGGAATTTCGTACGTCCGTTGGCGATATGCGAACGGACTGTAGCTTTGGAACAATTTAGCCTTTGGGCCACTTCATCCGCCGGCAAGCCTTCTACATCGCGCATGATGAGCGCGGCCCGTTCCCGGGCACTGAGAAGGCGCAAACCGTCTTCCAGATATTCCCGATGTTCCGAGCGCAGCAAAATCTGCTCGGGGCTCTCCGAATGGCTTTCGGGGGCCTCATCGAGTTCGCAAAATGTCGCGCGGCCGCTGCGCCGCAGAAAGTCGATCGCCGTATTAGTGGCGATGCGCGACATCCAATGGGCCGCTTTTTGCTCGTCTTTGAGCTGTTCCTGGTGTTGCAGGGCCTTGATGAAGGCTTCCTGGGTGAGATCCTGGGCGTCGGCGACGTTTTGCACGAGGTGGTAGATCTGCACGAAGATCCGCCGGAAATGCTGGGAAACAAACCGGTTCTGGCGTTCCTGGAGCTCCAGGCCGGGCTCAATCGCGTCACTCATGCCGATCAGTACGGTGGTTCCCACAGGTCTCTCATACGTAAATGACGGAAAAACCTGGGAAACGTGGAACTAAATCGCGGTCCGTTTGGCGCCGCTAGGGCTATTTTACCCCGCCGGTCAGTGGACCTTGGTGGTCAGCACCAGAAAAAGGTCGGCATTCGCGGTAGGGAGCAGGCGGATTTTGCCGAGCACCAGCTTCTGTCCATCATGGACAGTGACAGAGGCGGTTCTGATATGGCTGTCGATGCCCTTGTCGCCATTCGGCATTTTGATCGAAAACTGAAAATCGTCCAGGTTCAGGTTCTTGCCTTCGACGGCAGCGAACTGATAACTCACGGTGTAGACATAAGGCTCGTAACTGGTACTCACAGGGAGGATTCCCTGTACCTCACCGCTACCCTTGGGTTGAATGACGATGGCGTCCCACAGGGCATACCGATCATAGCTGAAAGTACCCTTCATCTCATCGATGGCGGGCTGCAATTCGGCGGGAACGGGACTGGTGGGGGGTTGCCGGTCGCTCGGAGCCGGACCTGAAGATGCTCGAATCAGGTAGACCGTCAAGTCGATTTGGGAGGCGGACTTCTTGATATCCGGCACATCGAACCGCTTTAGAAGCGCCTCGGCCGCGTCCATTCCTTCCACATTCGGAGCACTGGAAGAAGCGCGAATGGCGAACGCCTGCGGGAGGGGCTCCCACGTCACCCGGACGCCCGAAATGCCCACTGAGTTGACGAAGTTTGCCGCTTGCTCCGCACGATCCCGCGTCAGGGTTTTCGGCTGATAGAGGCGGACGTTCGGGGAAAGCTGCTCGTCGCTTTTGGTCTGCGCCCAACCAACGGAACCAAGCACAAGCAACGGCAAAATTACGGCGAGAGTCTTCATAGCGAATCTCCTTTGGATTCATGCAGCAGGATGATAGTCACGTTAGGATCGCGGGTGGCGATCCGAATTTCCACCGGGGAAACGGGGCCTGGTGGCGGCGCCGATTCCGAGTCGAGCGCCTGGAACATGCGGGTAGCGTCTTCGAGAGTCAGTTGCGGCTCGGGCGCCTGGGACGGGACCGCTCCCTTACGGTCGCGGCTCAGAATCGGGTTCTGGTGCGGAATCGGGCTCTGGTGCAAAATCGGGCTCTGGCGCCGAATCGGATTCTGGCGCGGGGCCGCATTCTGAGCCGTGACCGTTAGGGAGCGGTTGGGCGCTACCGCCACCCGCGCCGGCATCCTCCGCAACGTGCTCACCCCCACCGCCAGCAGAATCGCCGCGGCGGCCGCCAGCCACATCCAATCACGCCGCGGGCGCACAGTCGAGCGCCGAATCTCGCGACGCATGGCGGCGAAATCGACCTCCGCAGTCTCCGGCGGCCCGCTCGCGAGCCACGCGCGATCTTCTTCCAACCCGCGCGCCAGGCCGGCACAATCGGCGCAGGCGGCCACATGCTGTTCCACCGCCGCCGCTTCTTCCGGCGCCAGATCGCCGCCCACCCAGAGCGCGATACGCTCCTCGAATCCCGCGCACGTCATAATCTCCCTCGCAACAGCTTCCGCAGCTTCAAACGCGCGGTACAAATCTGCGATCGCACGGTAGCTTCCGACGACCCGAGAATCCGCGCCACTTCCTCCGTGCTGAAGCCTTCCATCTCGCGCAGCAGCAGCGCCGCCCGCTCTTTGTCCGGCAGCCGGAGCATCACGGCTCGCAGGTGCTCTTCGCGCTGCCGATCGGCATACAGGCCTTCGGGAGTGGCATCCGAGGCGGCGGGCGCAAGCGCAGCCAGATTCTCCACGGGAACCAGGCGCGAGCGCTGCCGGCCGCGGCCGATATCGCGGCAGGCGTTCACGGCGACGGAGCAGATCCACGGACCCACGCCCCGGCTGGAATCGATCTGCCCGATCTTGCGATGCAAGCGGATGAAAGCTTCCTGGGTGGCGTCCTTAGCGTCCTCCACGTTGCCGGTGAGGCGCAGCGCCAGGGCAAAGACGCGGCGTTCATGGATCGCCACGATTTGTTCGAAGGCATCCACATCGCCGGTCCTGGCGAGCGCCAGCAGACGGGCTTCGGGCGCCGTCGGTTCCGGCGGATCGTCCATTCTCGCGCCTGCAAATGCCACGATTGTGCCTGCCACTACCCTTATACGCTAGTGGCGGGCCGAACGTTGAGTGTGCCACCAGACCAGCAGCCACACCGCCACGGCGAGGAAAGGCATGGCGGGAGTGGCGGCGCGCCAGAAGAGGCCCCAGGCGGCGGCTGCCAGGAGGCCGCCGCCAACCGCCCCCAGTACCGCGGCGGGAGGCAGCTTGAGCCGGAGCAACGCCGTGGCCGCCGATCCGCCGATGAACAAGTCGCTGATCCCCACGATGGGGAGGGTATAGCCGCGAATCGGCATTACCAGCGTGAGGTACAGCAGAAAGTTGCTGGTGCCTTTTTGATAATGCTCCACCAGGGCCCGCGAGAGGCCGAAAGACATCGACACGTAATCGACGATCGCGGCCACCGATAGAAACACCGCGATCGAAGGCGCCGTCTGCAGCCCGCCTTCGACCAGGAGCACGCCACCGACGGCGCCTGCCAGAACCGCGAGATCGATAATGGTCCACGCCCTCGGCCGGAATGCCAGTAACGCGCCGTAAGCTGCCAGAAGTCCGAATGCCAAAAATCTTCTCCGCCGGGGTGGGATTTCCAGGGCCAGGCGCTCGAGCCACACAACGGCAGCCAGGCCCGCGGCAGTCACCGCTGCCGCCAGGACCGAAAACAGGGAATACGACATGCCTGTGGGCAATGTAGCGCACGGCAGTTCAGCCCGGAAGCCCACCGCAACGCGCGGCGCTTTTCGGGTAAGCTTAAAACGGTGTGAGTGCATGAAACTAGCGGAGAGAATGAGCCGCATCGGGGTCGAATCGGCCTTCGATGTTCTGGTACGGGCGCGCGCGCTGGAAGCGCAGGGCAAGAGCGTCATCCACCTGGAGATCGGCGAGCCCGATTTCCCCACGCCGCCCCACATAGTAGAGGCCGCCAAGAAGGCGCTGGATGAGGGCTGGACGCACTACGGCCCCACGCAGGGCTTTCCCGATTTGCGCGAGGCCATCGCCGCTTACGTCTCCCGGTCGCGCGGCATTCCGGTGGGCGCGGAGCACGTGTCGGTGGTGCCGGGCGGCAAGCCCATCATCTTTTTCCCCATGCTGGCGCTGCTGGAGCCGGGCGATGAGGTGATCTATCCCAATCCCGGGTTCCCGATTTACGAATCGATGATTCGCTTTCTGGGCGCCACGCCGGTGCCCATGCCGCTGGAAGAATCCCGCGGATTCTCGTTCGACCTGGACTTGTTCCGCGACCGCCTCAGCAATAAGACCAAGATGGTGGTGCTGAACTCGCCGCAGAATCCTACCGGCGGCATCATTCCGGCGGAAGACATCAAGCGGATCGCCGAAATGCTGCGCGACCGCGACGTGATGGTGATGAGCGACGAGATTTACTGCCGGATCGGTTATACCGACGCGCCGCCAGTCTCCATTGCGAGCTTCCCCGGGATGCTGGAGAAGACCATCATTCTGGACGGATTCTCGAAAACCTACGCCATGACGGGCTGGCGCATGGGCTACGGCGTGATGCCGACATGGCTGGTGGAGGCGGTCAGCAAGTTGATGGTGAATTCCAACTCCTGCACCGCCAGTTTCACGCAGCGCGCCGGCCTGGCGGCGCTCACCGGCCCGCAGGATTGCGTCACTGCCATGGTGGCTGAATTCCGCCGCCGCCGCGACGCCATTTGCGCCGGGCTGAACCGGATCCCCGGCTTCCGCTGCCCCGTGCCGGGCGGCGCATTCTACGTCTTCGCGAATATTACGGGTACGGGCATGGACTCCAAGCAGCTGGCCGATTACCTCCTCTATGAGGCGGGCGTTTCGTGCCTGGACGGCGGCTGCTTCGGGGAGTACGGCAAGGGCTACATACGCTTCAGCTATGCCAATTCGATGGCCAACCTGATGGAGGCGGTCGACCGCATTCAGAAGGTGTCTCCCAAGTGGCAGGATTCGCTGGTGGGCAGCCGATAGAAGGCGGGGGCGGCTTCTATTCGACTAACTATCGCGCGCTTCGCAAGCACCGTGAGGGGCATGCGTTTGGAGCTGAGGCGCCGCTTTACTCAACGGATTCGAAAAGCCTGCGTGGCAACTCAGACTGCCTGATGACGCTCGATAGCGTGCCCCGTTTCAGCGGATTGTGAAGACCGTGATCGTCGTGTCCTCGACCCGTTTCTGCATGATCCGGTGACTCCCACGCTGGCGCACCGCGACGAATCCGTTCCTTTCGAGAATCCGGCAACCTCGTCCCCCGACAGGACGCGAAGCTTACCCAACCGGAACCTCAACCTGGGTTACAAAGATATCGCTGCGGAACCGACGGCTAACTTCGGACGGATCAGCTGTCTCGAAGAACAGAGAAAGTGCTTCTACCAAATTCGTTCGGGCCTCCTCGATCGAAGAGCCCTGGCTGGCAACGTCGAGCTCCGGGCAGAGCGAGACGTAGCCTTCGTCCTCCCGTCCGATAATCGCAGTAAGGCGGAGGGGTAGCGTCATGATCCGAGCCTACCACTTGGCCCCATTTGGCATAGAACCGCCATGATCTACAATCGTGAGGGTGGAATCGAAACGAATTTTAGTTACCGGCGGGGCCGGCTACATTGGCTCCCATACCGTGCGGCTGCTGCTCGAGCAGGGGCATGAAGTCACGGTGGTCGACAATCTTTCCAAGGGCTACCGGCACAATGTGCCGGCGAAAATACTCTACAAGCTGGACATCACCGATACCAAGGCGCTGGCGGAATTGATGCGCCAGGTGCGCTGCCAGGCGGTCATCCACTTCGCCGCGTTTATCGCCGTGGGCGAATCCATGCGCGAGCCCGAGCGGTACTTCGCCAACAACGTGGGCGGCTCGCTTTCCCTGCTCACCGCCATGGTGGAAACGGGCGTGAAGCACATGGTCTTCTCCTCCACCGCGGCGGTGTATGGCGACCCGCCGTCCAGCCCGATCCTGGAAACATTCCCCATCCACGCGGTCAATCCCTATGGCGAATCGAAAGTGATGGTGGAGACGCTGCTGCGCTGGTTCGACCGGATTCACAATGTGACCAGCGTCTGTCTGCGCTATTTCAACGCGTGCGGCGCCGATCCCCAAGGCCGTCTGGGCGAGGAGCACGAGCCGGAAACGCACCTGATTCCCCTGCTGCTGCGCGCCGTGATGAGTGGAAAGCCGGTAACGGTCTTCGGCGACGATTACGACACGCCCGACGGCACCTGCATCCGCGACTACATTCACGTGAATGACCTGGCGCAGGCCCACATCCTGGCTCTCGACTATTTGCTTCGCGGCGGCGCGTCCGACCAGTTCAATGTGGGCACCAGCACCGGCCATTCGGTGATGGAGACCATTCGCGCGGCCGAAGCGGTGACCGGAAACAAGGTGCCGTACGTGATGGGCCCGCGAAGGGACGGCGACCCGCCGCGCCTGGTGGCGGACGCGACGAAGTTACGCACAAAACTCGGCTGGGAGCCTCGCTACGCGGAGTTGCCGGCCATCCTCGAGCATGCCTGGAAGTTCGCGCGGAAAAAAGCGGGGAAGTAAGAGATTGTAGAGTCTGGAACTCTGAGAAACTAAGTGGGGCAGGATGCCATCCCAATGTCACTTACATTGAGGGAAAGGTGGGATTCTGCGTTAATTATGGGGCGGACCCCCTGGGGGGGGGTGTGCCCTCTGGGCCACGGGACGCCCTCGTCCCGCTCTTCTCTCGGAGAATCAAGTCTCTAGCGCTGCAGGGAAGCCGGCCAGGGGGCCGGCTGCGGACGAGGGCGTCCGCCCCACTAATTATGCAGGTACGGCTCATAGGCCAATGTAAGTGACATTGGGATGCCATCCTGCCCCACTGGGGACGCATTGTGCCAACCAGAAAGCAATCGACCTACAGGCTTCGGAACGAAGTTTCTGGAGAGCTATCGGCTTACTTACTTGCCTTCACCACATCCTCGTAATACTTCTCGTACTGCGGGATGATCTTATCCGAGCAGAAGCGCTCCGAGGCGTTCCAGCGCCCGGCCTTCCGCATGCGATAGTGCAGATCGTCGTCGGTCAGCAGTTGGACCACGCGCGCCGCCTGCGCGGGAATGTCGGCCACCGCTTCGAGGTATCCGTCTTCGCCGTCGGTGATCAGTTCCGGGACGCCGCCGACGCGCGTGGCCACGGGGACTACTCCGCACGCCATGGCCTCCAGCGCCACCAGGCCGAACGATTCCAGCTGGCTCGGCATGAGCAGCACGTGCGCTAGCGGGATGAGCCGCTCCACGTGGCTCTGTTTGCCCAGGAAGGAAATGTGGTGCTCCAGTTTCAGTTCGCGGGCCAGGTGCTCGGCGGGGCTGCGCTCCGGCCCGTCGCCGGCCATCAACAGGTGCGCCGGCACGCTCTTGCGGACCTCGGCAAGAATCCGCACGCAATCCAGCACGCGCTTCACGGGCCGGAAATTGGAGAGGTGGATGAGCAGTTTTTCTCCCGGCGGGGCATACGCCGCAGCTCCGGATTTGACTTCGTCCGGATGGTAAAGGTCGCAATTGACGAAGTTCTTGATGACGCGGATTTCATTGCGCACGCCGAAGACCTCCACGGTCTCACCGCGCAGGTAATCGCTGATGGAAGTGATTCCATCGGACTTCTCGATAGAGAACTTAGTAATAGGAAAGTAAGATGGGTCTACTCCCACCAGCGTGATATCGGTGCCGTGCAAAGTAGTGATGAAGGGCAGGCGGCGGGTGGGAGCCAGCATCTGCTGCGCCAGCATGGCGGAGATGGAGTGCGGAATGGCGTAGTGTACATGCAGCACGTCCAACTCGTAAGATTCGGCTACTTCGGCCATGCGCGAGGCCAACGCCAGGCAATAGGGCGGGTACTGGAA
Source organism: uncultured Solibacteraceae bacterium (assembly GCA_964487165.1). Lineage (GTDB taxonomy): Bacteria > Acidobacteriota > Terriglobia > Bryobacterales > Bryobacteraceae > PALSA-129. The sequence goes on from CAZARO010000115.1 coordinate 9,691, forward strand.
CAAGGGATAGGTGGAGACTTCCACCTCATGGTAGTGGATGCGCGGCACGTCCTGGTCGAGCCGTATGGGATTGGCGTAGCTGATGAAATGGACGTCGTGGCCGCGCGCGGCCAATTCCAGGCCCAGTTCCGTGGCGACGATGCCGCTGCCGCCGTAGGTGGGGTAACAGGTGATTCCGACTTTCACTTTTGCAGCGTAGCATTAACCGGGCGCAACGTCGCGTATCC
>CAZARO010000116.1:0-9895 GCA_964487165.1 uncultured Solibacteraceae bacterium
ACCAGACACCCGGCGTGACGATGAATGGCCCAATCAGCGAAACGGCGAGCTTCACGGCGCCGAATAGCGTGACCTTCCAGACGAGTCCGGGCGGATTGCAGATCGCCGTCGGAGGAGTAAATCAGACGGCGCCGTACACCTGGAATTGCACCAGCGGCGGCAGCATTTCGGTAGGAGTTCCATCGCCGCAGAACGGCGCCACGGGAACGCAGTACGTCTTCAGTAGCTGGAGTGACAGCGGGGCCCAGAGCCGTACCATCAACTGCCCCGCTGCGAGCGCCACCTACACGGCGAACTTCACCACTCAGTATTACCTCACTATGACGGCCGGGACGGGGGGCACGGTGAGCCCCGCCAGCGGCTGGTATAACGCCGCGCAGAGTGTGGCGATCTCGGCGAGTCCCACCGGCACCTACACTTGGGGAAGTTGGAGTGGTACGGGGACGGGCAGTTATTCCGGAACCAGCCAGACATCCGGCGTGACGATGAATGGTTCAATTAGCGAAACGGCGAGCTTCACGGCACCGAATAGCGTGACCTTTCAGACGAGTCCGGGCGGATTGCAGATCGCCGTCGGAGGAGTAAATCAGACGGCGCCGTACACCTGGAATTGCACCAGCGGCGGCAGCATTTCGGTAGGAGTTCCATCGCCGCAGAACGGCGCCACGGGAACGCAGTACGTCTTCAGTAGCTGGAGTGACAGCGGGGCCCAGAGCCGTACCATCAACTGCCCCGCTGCGAGCGCCACCTACACGGCGAACTTCACCACTCAGTATTACCTCACTATGACGGCCGGGACGGGGGGCACGGTGAGCCCCGCCAGCGGCTGGTATAACGCCGCGCAGAGTGTGGCGATCTCGGCGAATCCTACCGGCACCTACACTTGGGGAAGTTGGAACGGCACGGGGACGGGCAGTTATTCCGGAACCAACCAGACACCCGGCGTGACGATGAATGGCCCAATCAGCGAAACGGCGAGCTTCACTATCATCACGTCCAACACCATCACCGCGGGGTCGGTGCTGGCCGCTCCAGGCGGCGTTCTCAGCATTCCAATTACCCTCACCCTGACCAGCGGTGCAAGCGTCGACGCCTTAACGTTCGGTGTGCAAGTTACACCCAACGGCAACGCACCGGCATTGACTGGGTCACTTACTTTCACGAAGGACGCATCCATCGTGGATACACCGTTAACCGCCAGCGCAACCGCAAGTTCGATAAGCGTCCTTTGGGCATCGTTGACCTCACCCTTGAGCGGAGCGCGTGTACTCGGCGTCCTGAGCGGGACGGTCCCCGGAAATGCGGCGAACGGACAGAGCTATACCGTAGCGGTGACGTCAGTGAGCGGCAGCAGGAGCGGCAAGACGGTTACCGTAAGCACGGGGCCGAACGGTGCAATCAACCTCACCCTCCAGTCGCAGACCATTTCCTTTGGGCCGCTGTCGAACGAACCCTACGGCAGCCCGCCCTTCACGGTTAGTGCTACCGCTTCATCGGGTCTCTTGGTAGGCTTCGCTTCGACAACCTTAGCGGTGTGTACCGTATCGGGCACGACCGTGACGCTGATCGACCTGGGCACCTGCACCATTCAGGCGACACAAACCGGCAGCGCCAATTACGCTGCGGCCACGCCAGTGACGCGGAGTTTCCAATCGACACCAAGCCTATGCGCCGTGAGCCAGGGAGGAAAGACGACCGTGGTTGACGTGCAGAGCATCCTCAATGAAGCGCTGGGTGTGATTCCGCCGGGCAACGATTTAAACGGCGATGGTGTCGTCAACATCGCAGACACTGAAATCGTGATTAACGCTGCCCTGGGGCTGGGTTGCACGCCGTCATCGGGAATGAATCTGGTGGCTTCCCGGAAGTGACGCCGGACGAGTTCCAACAGCGCTGATCGCACGGTGGATATCGGGCTTCTTGGTGCCGGCGCGCGGAATAGACTGGCTTGAATTCCAACCCAGCCTATGCGACTCGCGCCCGTCGGCGCCAACTCCTCGACAACCTACGACTGAAAAGCCGGCCCCACGCTGTTATCCTCGAAGCGATGAGTCTTCTCCGGTCCTCACTCTTCTCCATCCCCCTGATCTTTCTCTCCACCATCGTGCTGGGCCTCATCTCCATGCTGGCTTCCTTCTTCGACCGCAGCGGCAATTCAGCCCATCTTCTGGCCCGCCTGTGGGGCAAGATCCTCCTGGCCGTCAGCTTCATCCACGTGCGCGCCGAAGGCGTGGAGCAGCTCGACCCCCGGACCAATTACGTCTTCGTCTCCAATCATGCCAGCTACATGGACATCCCCGCGCTGCTCTCCACGCTCTCGCACCAGTTTCGCTTCTTCGCCAAGAAAGGCCTCTACCGTATTCCCTTTATGGGATGGCACCTGCGATGGGCCGGCCACATTCCCGTGGATCGCTCCAACGCGCGCGCTTCGCTGAAAAGTATGGGCGAGGGCGCGCGCATCATTTCCCAGCGCCACATTTCTATGCTGCTTTTTCCCGAAGGCGGCCGATCGGCCACCGGACTGCGCCCCTTCAAGGAAGGCGCCGTCTATATCGCCATCAAGGCCGGTGTCCCCGTTGTGCCGGTGGCGATCGTAGGATTGCGGGCGCTGCTGCCCATGGGCTCGGGCCACATTCGCAGCGGCACCGTGACCGTCCGGGTAGGCCAGCCGATTCCCACCGCCGGCCTCAAGCCAGCCGCCCGCGAGGAACTCTCCGCCCGCCTGCATGACGAGATCGCCGCCATGCTCCAGGGCTCCGCCGAGCCGGTGATACACTCGTCTTCATGATTCGGACCGCGCGCCGCCTGGCGCTGACCTGGTCCCTGCTGTCTGCGGTAGCGATTGCCGCTCCTGCCGATGCGTGGCTGCGAATCCGTACCGCCGACTTCGAGCTTTTCACCACCGCCGGCGAGCGCGCCGGGCGCGATCTGGTCCGCCACTTCGAACAGGTCCGCAGCTTCTTCCTGCAGATCTTCGGACTGCAAGCCACTGACGGAAAACCAGTCCGCATCATCGCTTTTCACAGCGACAAAGAGTTCCAGCCCTATCGCCCCAGCGAAGCCGCCACGGCCTTCTACCGCGCCGGCAGCGAGCACGATTACATCGTGATGAGCAGCGCCGATGCGGAGCATTACCAGGTGGCCACCCACGAATATACCCACATGCTCATCGGCCAATTGTCGGGCACGGTCCCGCTTTGGCTGAATGAGGGACTGGCCGAGGTGTATTCCACCATGCAACAGGCCGGCGACAAGGTGCAGGTAGGCTTGCCGCCCCCGGGACGCGGGCGGATGCTGCTCGAAGCCCCCTGGATTCCGCTCGACACGCTGGTGTCCACAGGGTACGATTCGCCGCTCTATAACGAAAAATCGCGCGCTGGCATGTTTTACTCCGAAAGTTGGGCGCTGGTCCACATGCTCGATCTCGATGGCGATTACCGCCCCCACCTCGGCGCCATGCTGGACGCGCTGAAGACCGCCGATAGCGCGGCGGCCTTCGAACAGGCATACGGCAAGAGCATCGCGCAGGTGCAGGCCGATCTTCTGGAGTACGTACACCGCGACACTCTGCACGGCGTGGCTTTCAAGATCGCGCTGGAGAAATCCGAGGAATCGCCGGAGATCGCACCTCACTCCGCCATACCGGCGCGCCTGGCGCTGGCCGAAGTGCTGTCCGAGTCGCCCGGCAAAATCGCGCAGGCCGGCGAAATGTACCTCCAGTTGGCGCGCGATTTTCCGCGCAACTGGGAGGTGGAAGCTGCCCTGGGGCGATTCGCATGGCGGGAACGGCACAACCAGGAGGCCGTGACCCACTTCACGCATGCCGCCCAACTGGGCGCCACCGACGGGCGCATGTTCCTCGACTACGCTCGCGCCCTGAGCGTCACCGCCCATGCGGAAGAGGCCGTCGCGGCGTTGCGCAACGCTATCCGGCTGGACCCGTCCCTCAAGGAAGCGCACTACGAGCTCGGCCTCGCCCTGTTGCGCGCCAGCGCGTGGCGTGATGCTATGGCGGAACTGCAACTGGCGCGTCCGTTGAAGACCCAACAGGCCTCCCGCTATTTCTACGGCATGGCCTACTCCGCCTACCGCTTGGGCGATGCCATTGCGGCGCGCAATTACCTGGAGCAGGGCCGGCAGTTCACGAAAATCCCCGAGGAAATCTCGGCCCTCAACGGGCTCTCGGAAACGCTCGGTCCGCCCGTGGTGGAAGGCGTCCTCGAATCCATCGAGTGCCGCGGAAAAGCGGCCCGGCTGCATCTGCGCGTGAAAGATTCCGAGCGAACGTTTCTCATCCCCGACCCCACCCTCGCGAAAGATCTGCGCTGCGGCCCGCAGACCGGCATCGCAGTCCGCATCGAATTTCAGGCCATGCCCGTGGGCGCTGAGGGCGCGGATGGCATCGTACGGTCGCTCGCGGTCAAGTAGGGGGAGCGGGGTCGAAGTATTGGTCGACGTAAATCCAGACGATGCGCGACCATCGCGTCACTACCGGCACCAGCGGCAGGTAGCAGAGAAACGCGCCCAGCATCACCGTGTCGAAAGGCCAGCCGGTCAAGCGCCACAGCAGCAGCACAATCGCCAGGCCCGGCAGGATGGAAAGCAGATAGCTGAAATACATGGCGCCCAGAAAATAGCCCGGCTCGCGCTCGTACTTCAGGCCGCACACGGGACACTTTTCGTGCATGGCGAGGTAACCGCGCCACAGAGGGGCGCGGAAGATCGCCCCCTGCCGGCACCGCGGGCATACTTGCCGGACGATCCCGCGGAGTGCCCCGGTCATTTTTTCGGTTTCTGCGCGGGCGGCGGCCCGACCCGTTCCACGGTCACGCTGATCAGCTTCGGCGGATTCACCGGACTCTCGCCGTGAACCGGAACGCCGTCTAATTTATTCAGCACATCCAGGCCCTCCACCACTTGTCCGAAAATGGTGTACTTCATGTTCCAAGTGGACATGGCCCCAACGGTAAAGAAGAAGCCGCAGCCCCCGGAATCGGGCTGACCGGTGTTGGCAATCGCCAGGCTGCCGGCCCGGAACTTGATTCCCGGCAGCAATTCATCTTTGATCTTCAGCCCGCAGTTATACGTAATCGTGCCGTCCGGGCTCCCCGCCTGTACGGCTTCGTCCGGCATGATGCGGAAGAAAGTGGTGTTGTCGTAAAAACGTCTCTTGGCGATTTTACCGTCGGCATCCCGGAATTCCTGTTGGCCCTGCGCGAGACGGATGAACAGTGCGACGGCGCGCGGCGTATCTTTCTCGTAGAGGAGCGCCTTGATGTCGCCGAACTCCGTCTTGAAATTAGCGTAGATCCCATCCTTCAGGGGTTTGGCCGGCTGTTGCGCAAAGGCGCAGGCCACCATCATCAATGCCAGGGCCGTTTTTTTCATAAGCTCCCCAATTCTATCTTGAATCGCGTCCGGCCATATGCGGCCTGGCGCTGGAAGCTGTCCCACGCTTGCTCCGCCATGCTAATTTGGAAACACGTATGCGAGTTTCCCGTGTGTTGAGAAACAGTCTCTGGCTGGCCGCCGTGTGCCTCTGCGCACAAGAGCCAAAACCAGCCGCCCCGCCCTTCAATCCTAACGATGTGCCGCGCATGCACCCCAGAGGCGGTCCTAACGATTATCAGGCGCACGCCCGCGTGGGCCCGGTGATCGTCGGGGCCGAATTCATGCGGCACGGCATCCCCACCCCGCAAGGCGAGTTCTCCACCGAAGAGTACGTGGCGGTGGAAGCCGGTGTGTTCGGACAGGCCGGGGCGAAGCTCAAGCTCTCGGTTGCAGATTTTTCGCTGCGCATCAATGGCAAGAAGGCCGTGCCCAGCCTGCCCTTCGGCATGGTGCTCAGCAACCTCAAGGATCCCGACTGGCAGCCGCCCGAGCCCCCGACCCCCAAAGCCGGCGCCCTCTCCACCGGCAACGACGGCAAGAATCCCGGCGACCCGCCGCCTACGCCTCCCAAGATGCCCATGCCGCTGGTACATGCCATGCAGGTGAAAGTGGAAAAGGCTGCCCTTCCGGAAGGAGATCGCGCGCTGCCGGAAGCCGGCTTGCTGTTCTTCCCGTACCACGGCCGCAGCGAGCAAATCAAATCGGTGGAGCTGATCTATTCCGGCCCGGCGGGAAAAGCGACTCTGACTCTGCAGCCTTAACTACTTTCTGGCGCAAGATTACCGTCGATTGCCAAAGACCGCTTGCTGACGCGCGCGGCTCTGTAACACCTGCCTGATTCCATGAGACTTCTTACCGAGCTGCGACCGTAAAGTAAGGGAGTGGTCATCGACGACCGGAAACTGAATTTCGCGCCGAAAAAGTGGTCCTACGGGCAGCTTAATAGCGGGTGCGGGTCGTTTACTTGGCGACTTTGCGAGAGATTCATTCTTTGAGTCCGTTGACGATGCGAGTGTTGCCGTTTTTTGTGAGAACTACATTGCAATTGATGAGCCGCCCCAGACGCTTGTGCGCCAGTTTCAGATAGGTGAGAAGTTGCTTCTTATGCGTCGGCGCGACGGTTTCCACAGCCTTGACTTCCACGATCACCTGGTCCTCCACCACCAAGTCAGCGAAAAATCCGGCATGGATGCGAACCGCCTCATAGACCACCGGGATGCCTTGCTGCCGAGTGATGCTCAGTCCGCGTTTTTCCAGCTCGTAGGCCAAGGCCGCCTCGTAGACCGACTCGGACGAAGCAGAGAAGGTGCGCGCCCTGAGCGGTGAAGCGGAATCCGCTTACGGGCCACGGCGCGCCGCCTACGATCTGAAGAAACTGCGCGGCAAGGGACTGGTCCGCAAGATCGGCGCCTCACGCCGCTATGAGCCGGAACTAGCCGGCCTGCGGGCCATCGCAGCGCTCGTGGTCCTCCGCGAAAAAGGTCATCCGGCCGTTATTTGCCGCCAGCCAACGGCCCGAGCCACAGACCAAAGCGATCCATCCCACACCGGTGGCCCACCATTACGAACATCTGCGAGCGGGCATGCGCGATCTCTTCGCCGCCCTGGGGGTTGCGGCGTAGGATCGACAATTCTTTTTTCATCTTTTTTTATAAACTAGCAAGCGGTTCCTTCGAATATCGCAACTCCCTCTCCCGTCTGATCCGCGCGCGACCAGCTTAGAACGTAAAGCGCGCGGCCACCTGCAAGCGGCGTGCCTGCGTGCCGTCCGGGAAACCGCCGTCGCCCGTTCCCACGTTGAAGGCCGTCGGAGTGTAAGTCAGGACTCCCTTCGCCTCCGTGAACATCTGCGTGGTCAGAGCAGTGGGCGACCAGTTGTTGGCGATATTATAGGCCTCGAACATGAGAGCCAGCCGCATGCCCTCGCGGGGCAGCGGAATGTTCTTGGTGAGGCGGAAATTCTCCGTTTCCACCCACGGCGTATAAAGACTGTCCAGCGGGACGAACGGTACGCGGAAGTTCCCGTTGAATCCATCCAGAGCGTCGGCTGAGTACAACATCGTGGTCGGGGTATCGTTCATGTGGATGGTGGCGCTTCCGGTGGGACGGCCGCTCTGAATAGTACACAGGCTCGCGAGTTGCCAGTTGTTTACCACATACTTGGCAAACGCGCCGTTGGAATGCATAAAGGTGGGCGACCACAACAATGTGATGACCAGCCTCTGGCGCTGATCGAGCAGGCCGCTGCCCTTGTCGAATCCATAGATGCCGTTGTACGTCCAGTTGGAGTCGCTGAATCCGAAAATGTTGCTGGAGGACGATCCCTGGCCCTGGTTGTCATCGATTTCGTGAGACCAGGTGTATGCTACGTTGGCCTGGAAGCCATGGGAGAAGCGCTTGTCGAGCGAAGCCACCAGCCCGTCATACCAGCTGCTGACACCGTTGGTCAACTCATAGATCGGGCCGAAATTCGAGTTCGGCCGGGGGCCGGTGTAGACCGGCGTGGCGTACGCCGTCGGGAAATTGGCCGGCGCGCCAGTGATGGTATAGGTGAAGGGCGCGCCCAGCGGACCCGCGTTGATATCCTGCGCGCCGTAGAGATTGACTCCGCGGCTGAAGACTCCGGAAACTGTCAGCAGCAGATCGTTGGTGATCTGCCGCTCTACCGCCACTGTGGCCTGCTCGGAATACGGCGTCTTCAGGCTCGGGCTGATGACGTCGAGCGTGGACGCTCCCTGCGTGATGCCCGTAACGGGGTTCGCCAGAGCGTTCGGGAACACCGGGCCGGCAGCCAGCAGAGTGGCGTTCGACGAAGTCAAAGAGTCTGAGACCTGGTAGATGCCGTTGCCCGTCAGGGTGTCGTCGAAGATGCCCGCGATCATGCGGGCGAAGAACGTGCCCGCGCCCGCGCGCAACACTGTTTTATCGTTGAGGCGATAGGCGAGGCCGATGCGCGGCATCAGGTTGACCGTCCCGAAGTGGTATGGAGCGCCGGTCAGCGGAAAGAGCGGATTTGCCGCCGGGGGGGCCGGGAGGAACGAGCGCTCGTAGCGCGCGCCCACGTTCACCGTCAGGCGGTCGGTGGCCTGCCACTGATCCTGCAGGTAGATGCCGATATCCTTGATGGCATACTGCACCAGCGGATTGCCGAACGTCTGGCTGAATGCCGACCAGTTCTTGGCGCCGGTTCCGTTGCCGGTGCAGCCGGTAGCGGTGGGGCTGACGGTGGCGGGGTTGCAATCTTCCGCGAACGCGGTCACGGTCGGATAGGTGTACGATCCGTAGCGATTGGTGATGGTGTTCACCTGATCGCTGACGTGTTCGAAGGAGAAGCCGATCTTGATGGTGTGCTTGCCCTTCACCCAGCTAAAGTCGTCGGCGAATTCGTTGCGCACTTCGAGCGGCTGAATACGGGGAAGATATGTGGCGGGTCCAAGCTGAACGCCGGCCACGGAAACGTCCAGGTAGCCGAGTCCGCCGCCCAGTTCGGCCTGGTCGAAGGTATCCGCCTCGCGGTCGGTGTAAAGGCCGTAGCGGAATGAGTTCACCATGGAGTTGGTGATGACGGACGTCCAGGTCCCTTTGCCGTTGCGCAGGGTCACAAAATCGTCGCCGTTGCCGGTGATTCCGGAGCCCGTGGTATTGGAAAGACCGGTCTGGATACCGTTGGGCGACTTCCAGCGCAGGTAATTGAAATCGACGCTGAAGGTATTGCGATCGTTGAGATGGTAGTCCACGCGGCCGAAGTACAGGTCGTTGTCGGCGGTGCGCGGAATCTGCCCGTAGAAGCGCGGCAGCAGGGTGTTGATGACGGCGCATTGCCCGGCCGAGGCGGGCGCCGCGCAGGTCAGCCAGGCGGCTTGCGAGGGGACCACGGTATTGACCAGGAAGCCGGCCTTTACCTGGCTATCCACAAAGGGGAAATTGCGGCGCGTAATGTCCGTGCTCAGGAAGAAGAAGAGCTTGTCCTTGACGATGGCGCCGCCGACTGTTCCGCCGGTCTGAATGCGATGCTCCGTCGGGTTGAAAGCGGAGTACGGATCGTGCGCGTCGAAGCCGGTGCTGCGCAGGAAGTAGAACGCGGTGCCGTGAATCTGGTTGGTGCCGCTCTTGGTGACGGTGTTTACGACGCCGCCCATGGCGCGGCCGTATTCGGCCGATACGTTGGCCGATACCACCTGGAACTCCTGCACCGCGTCTTCGGAGATCTGCGAAGTAATGCGCGTTCGTCCGGCGTTCTCGTCGTAGAACTGCTGGGTATTATCGTTGCCGTCCAGCAGGAAGGAATTGTTGCCCGCGACGCCGCGGAAGGTCAGCAGGCCGAAAGTGGCGTCGTTGGTGACGCCCGGTGTATTCAGCACGAAGGAGTCGACGCGGCGGCCGTTGAGCGGCAGGTCGGCGATTTCGCGCGTGCCTACCACTTGCGAGACGTCGGTTCTGGTATCGTCCAAGAGTTCGGCCGCGCCATGCACATCGATGGTAGTCGTGGTTTGGCCGATGGCCA
>CAZARO010000117.1:0-9866 GCA_964487165.1 uncultured Solibacteraceae bacterium
CTCCCGACAATCCCAAGAACGCCGAATCTTATTATCAGTACGGGCTCAGTCTGGCGGGACAAGCAACGGTCGACAAGGATGGCAAGTTCATCTTTCCTCCCGGGACGCTGGAGGCATTCCAGAAGTATCTCGTGCTGACTCCTACCGGCCCGAATGCGCAGGCGTGTAAAGACATGATCACGCAGTTGGGCGGACAGATACAGACCACGTTCACGAACCCCAACGCGCAGAAGAAAAAGAAGTAAGAGCTGAGTATCCGGGGCTGGACCGGGTGGTCCGGCCCCGACCGCATGATCTCGGCCCTCATTCGCGAGTTCATCATCCCGCTACTGGTTTTCCTGTTCCTGCGCGCCGTCCTGCGCAACGTCTTCTCGGGTTTTCGCCGCTCCGTTTCGCGTCCTACCCCAGCCCCGCCTCCCGCACACGCCGGCGGAGTCCTCCACAAGGATCCCGTTTGCGGCACCTACGTCTCCAGCGATTCGGGCATCGCGCGCACCATCGACGGCCAGACGATATATTTCTGCTCGCCGGAATGCCGGGATAAGTATCGCCCAGGTAAGTAAGTGAGGGCACGGGCCGCCTTTCAGGCGCCACCGGTGGGGTGGGCTTCAGCCCGCCAGTTAGGGAGCAAGTGGCCAAACTCCAGCTGGGCCGGCTGGAAAGCCGGCCTGCGGCACGATTGCCTGCCCCACACGCGGCGATAATTAGACATGCGCATATGCTGCAGCGCGGCCTTCCTCGCGGTCTGCCTCGGGGCGGTAGCCGGCGAGAGTGTCACGGTCGATACCGTGGTGGCCGCGGTGCGCGCCTCAATCGGCAAGAAACATAAGGACGCCGGTATGTCCGAGGCGCTCGACAAGATGAAGCTGGCGCAACACCTGGAAGATCGCGTCATCGAAATCCTGGAGAGCGAGGGCGCGGGTCCTCAAACCCTGGGCGCGTTGCAGCGCATGCGCGATGCGTCGCGACTGCTGCCGGCGCCGCCCGACCCTCCTCCCGGAATGTCGCCGCCCCCGCCGCCGTCTTCCGCTGAAGAACAACGGCTCTGGCAGGCGACCGCCGGCAAATCGCGGGACTACAGCCGCTCGCTGCCGGATTTCATCTGCTCCGAGACCATTCACCGCTGGGCCGATCCGACCGGCACGGAAAATTGGCAGCCCTGGCCGACGGTGGTTGCCGACGTTACCTATTTCGAGCAGAAAGAAAACTACAAGGTGCTGTCTGTCGACGGCAAGCGCTCCGACAAGTCGCTGCAGGAACTGGAAGGCGCCGTGTCGCAAGGCGAATTCGGAAGCATGTTGGCCACCATCTTCCATCCGGGCGCGGAGACCGACTACCGATGGAACCACTGGACCACGCTTCGGAAGCGGCCCACGTCGGTATTCTTCTTTCGCATCACGGCTGCCCATCGTCCCCATAAGCTGCGCTTCCGGACGGGCCCGGGTAACTCCGTCGAGGCCGTGGTGGGGCTGCACGGGTACATCTACATCGATCGGGAAACCGAAAGTGTGACCAGGATCTCCGCGGCAGCCGAGGACATCCCCGCCGGTTTTCCGGTGCAGACATCGAGCACCACTCTCGATTACGGTTATGCCGACATCGGCGGCACACCATACCTGCTGCCGCTGCGCGCCGAAATCCGCATGGATGCCGGAAAATTGCAAAGTCTGAACTCGGTGGAGTTTCAGAAGTACCGCAAGTTCCGCGCTGACGCTGTCGTCAGTTTCGATAAGTGACGCGGCGGCCGACTCTACTCAAGAATAGCCTCGATAGGCCCCAAGCCTTCTTCCACCAGGTGAAAGGGCCGGCCATTCAGTACGAAGTCCATCTTCTTGTAGTTCAAGCCTACCTGACGCAGGATGGTAGATTGCAGGTCACTGATGTAATGCGGTTTCTCTACTGCGCGATAACCCACTTCATCGGTGGCGCCTTCGACAATTCCGCCTTTGACGCCGCCGCCAGCCAGTAACGAGGTGAACCCCATGGCATTATGGTCGCGGCCGGTGGTGTTCTGCGACCACGGCGTTCGGCCGAATTCGCTGGTGAATACCACCAGCGTGCTGTCCAGCATGCCCCGCTGCTTCAGGTCGCGGATCAGGCCGGAAATCGGCTTGTCCACGGAGCGGCAGAGCGGTTCATGGCTCTTCATATCGGAGTGCGCATCCCAGGCGCCATTACCGCCGCCCGCGTGACAGATCTGGATGAACCGGACGCCATTCTCCGCCAGACGGCGGGCGAGCAGCAGTTGCCGCCCGAAATCGTCGGTCTCTTTTACTCCGATACCGTATAAGTTCCTGACGTGCTCCGGCTCGGTAGAGAAGTCGACAATCGCGGGAGCCTTCAGCATCATGCTGGCGGCCAGTTCGAAGGCCCGCGTGCGGCCGGCTATTTCGCTCTCGATGGCGTAATCGGCGCGAAACTGTTTGTCCAGTTCAAAGAGGGCCTGTATGGCGCGGTCGCGCTGCCCGCTGCCCAAATTCTTAGGCGGCAGCAAATTCGGGATGGGAACATCGCCCGGCTGGAAGGGCGTGGCCGAGTAACTCGCGCCCAGATACCCGCCCGATAATTGTACCGGCGACGAGGGCCTGCCGACATTGACGAATGTAGGAAGATCTTTATTGGCTGTGCCCAGGGCGTAGGAAACCCAACTCCCCAGGCAGGGGTGCTCAAACTGCCGGAGTGGCTTGCCGGTGGCCCCTTCCAGCACCGCCGGGAAGTGGTTGGTCTGATGGCAGTACATGGAGCGAACCACGGCAAACTCGTCAATCGTCTCACCCACGTTCGGGAACCAGTCCGATACGGAAATGCCCGATTTGCCATACTGCTTGTAAGTCCGGAGAATGGGAATCACGGGGCGCTTCATGGGGGCGTTGTTATCGCCGAAACCAATGGCATCCATAATCTTTCCCGCGTGCTTATTGTCTTTGGGGTCGAAGGTATCGATGTGACTCACGCCACCGCACATGAATAGAAAGATGACCGACTTAGCTTTTGGCGTGCCCGGCAGGCGGGCGTCCCCCATCAGTCTGCCATCGTCCGCCCAAAGCGAACTCAGCGCGGACCCCAGAAATCCGGCGGCCGACTGGAAGAGGAATCGGCGGCGTTCGATCTTACCGCACGGATAGAGGCGTCGCAGGTCGCTCATGTTCACCTTACATAAATGAATTCGTCGAGATTGAAAAGCAGCCACCCAAGCTCCGGCAGTCGATGGGGATCGTTGGCCAGAAAAGTAAGTGCATAATCAAGCTCGCCGGCGGATGGCTTACGTCCTAGAACCCGCTGGTAAGCCCGCGTGACGGCCGCGGGGACATCGCCCGAGGATTCTTTCAAAACCACCGCTGCCAGCTTCTCCGATTCTTTCTGTACCAATTCGCCATTCATGGTGAAGAGAGCCTGCGGAGCCGTCACAGTCTGGGTCCGGACCGGGCAGGGAGTTCGGCCGTCATCCACATCGAACGATGTCAGAAAGTTATTCATCACGTCGGTGCTCGGAATATAACCGCGGACCATATAGACTCCCCGCCGGTTGATCCGGTCATCGGTGACGCTCTCTTTGGGAAGAAAGATCTTTTGTTTTTGATCGGGAGCCGAAAGCTGGAACGACTTACCGCCGACACTAAGGTCTAGATCGCCGGCGGCGTAATGGATGGAATCCCAGATGGGCTCCGCGGCCAGACGCTGCAGGCGGAAGTGCCAGAGGTAGGTATTGCGGGAGTCGATCGCCAGGTTCTGGGAAACCTGCGCCGGCTCCGCTTTCGACGAGAGCTGGTACGTATCCGAAGTTACGATCAGCCGGTGCAGCCACTTCATGCTGTAGTTGTGCGCCACGAACTCCGAAGCCAGGTAGTCCAGCAGTTTCTGGTTGGACGGCTTGCCGCCCAGCAGCCCGAAATCGCTGGTGACCCGTTGCAGGCCCTCTCCGAAATGCCAGCCCCACACCCGGTTGACGGCCACGCGCGCAAACAAGGGATTCGCGGGCGCGGTCAGCCACTCCACGAATGCCTCGCGGCGGCCATCCCGGAAGTCGATATTCGCCGGCTGAAAGGGAAAGCCCGGCTCCACGGGGTTGTCCTTTTCCGGTTTCGCCGGATCGCCGGTGGTGAGAACGTAACTCTTCTGTTGCAATCGCCCCGGATCCTCTTCTACCGTCCAATAGGAGGCCAGCGCCGGGGGATGCGCGATACCCTCTTGCTGCTTCAGCAACGCCTTGTAACGGGCAACCTCGTCCTTCGACATCACTTCTCTGATCTTGTCCGGATCGATGCGGAGCACCGGGTAGTAGTCGTCGGCGACCTTCTGCTCTTCCGGCGTCCGATCCCGCTCGGGTTTGCGAATGGTGGCCTGGACTTCCGGTGTGAGCAGCGCCACGCGTTCGTTGTAAAGCCGCGTCCGGTACGGCCCGACCAGGGCTTCGATAGCGTCGTCCACGGGAGCGATTTTCCTCTTGAACTCGTCCAGTTCCTGGCCGTTCGCGAAGATCTCGGCGGGCGTCGCGAGCATGACGTTCTTCAGCACCAGAGGATCGAAAATCGCCTTCATGGCGTAGAAATCTTTTTGCGTAATGGGATCGAATTTGTGGTCGTGGCACTTGGCGCAGGCCACGGTCATGCCCATGAACGCGGAGGAAACGGTTTCCACCGCGCCGAAGGCGACGTCGTGGTCCTTATCGTCGCGGGTAACTGCCGAACGCGCCAGAAAACCGAGCGCGAACGAATCCTCCACGCTGCCTTCCACGCGCGCACGGCTGCCATTGGCAGCGGTGGCGGTTTGAGGCCGGTAGCGATTTCCCAAGATCTGCGCGCGAACGAACTGGTCGTACGGCATGTCGCGATTGAGTGCCGCGATCACCCAGTCGCGCCAGAGATAGACGCCCGTGGCGGCGGGCATGACGGAGCCGTCCAAACCATCCAGATCCGCATAGCGCAGAACATCCAGCCAGTAGCGGCTCCAGCGCACGCCGTGCTGCTCATCGGCGAGCAGGCGGTCCACCGTCTTCTCATAGGCATCGGGAGCGGGGTCGGCGAGGAACGCCTCCTGTTCGGCCGGGGTGGGAGGCAGGCCGATCAGGTCCAGATAGACCCGCCGCAGGAGCGTCAACTTATCGGCTTTACCGGCGGGAAGCAGACCCTTGGCCTGGTAGTCCGCGGCGATGAATGCGTCGATCGGATTGCTGGACGGGGTGACGCCGGTTGGCACTTCGGGCTTCGTTACCGGCTGAAGGGACCAGAGTCTGGCGGCCCTTTTCGCGAACTGTTCCTTTACGGTTTCCTTCGCGGGCTGGGCGTATACGCAACTCAGGGCCAGAACAGCGGCGGGAACGAAGAAACGCATAGGCGACTCCACCTCGTTAGCATATCAATGAATTTGAGCGAGCACGAGTTGCGGCCGCCGCTCCCTTTGGTAGCGCCTCGGAAACGAAACTTTGAGAAGCCAAGTGGGGCAGGTTGGCGACCTGCGGCGGGTTGGTAACGTTGGTAACCCGCCCCTGGAGTTTGGCCATTCACTGCATGTTGGCACAGCCCCGGTGGGGCAGGATGGCATCCTGCGGACCGATTGGCAATCGGTCCGGCCGGGCGCAAGCCTGGCCTTAAAAGGCGAGCTCCGCTCGCCTCGGCGGGTTGGTAACAGTTGGTAACCCGCCCGGTCCGCACCATCAATACAGCGGAAGGCCGATTGCCAATCGGCCGCAGGATACCATCCTGCCCCACTTTCGACTCCCTATGCTAACCAGAATTCAACCTTTCTTATTCGTACCGCAGCGCCACGATCGGATCGATACTCATGGCGCGGCGCGCCGGCACGAAGATGGCTAACGCCGTGGCCGCCAGCAGAATCAGCGGGATTCCGATGAATGTCACCGGGTCTTTGGCAGTAACACCGTAAATCAGCGACTGCGTCACGATCGCCAGCCCGTAGCCGATCGGCAAGCCCACCGCCAGGCCCGCCACGGCGGTCAGCATTCCGCGGCGGAAGACGGCCTGCAACACCAGAATCCGCGGCGAACCCAGCGCCATCCGCAAACCGATATCGTGGGTCTGCTCGGAGACCATGTACGCCATCACGCCGTACACCCCAATGGCCGACAGCACCAGCGCCAGCACGCCGAATACGCCCATGAAGACCTCTACATACTGCAGACCGATAGCGGCGTCGTGAATCGCCTTGTCCATGCTGCGCATGTCGGAGATGGGCTGCTCGGGATCGATGGCCCGAATCGCGGCCGTGACGTTGGGCGCCACCAGCAGCGGATTGCCGGTGGTACGCACCCCGATATCCATCCACCGGGCCGGCGCCTGCTGGTAGGGAATGTACAGGCAGCGCCGCGGCTGGCGATCGTACGGATTGTGCATCATGTCGCCCACGACGCCAACGACAGTCCGCCACGGTTGTTGGGAATCCGAAATCCGGATGCGCTGTCCCAATGGCGACTTTCCATGCCAGTACCGCTCCACGGCGCGGTCGCTCACCAGCACTACGGGTTGAGAGTCCGGCCCATCGCCGCTATTCAGGAAACGGCCTTCGCGCAATTGCACGCGCGTGGTGGCGAAGTACTCGGGGCTGGTCACCTGGTACATGGCATTGGGCTCGTCGGCCGGGTCAACCGCATGTCCTTCGATGGTGAAATTGCGCCAGGTGGAGTGATCGCTGTAGGGCATCGAGGTCACCGCCGCTGCCGAGCGCACGCCGGGAAGCGCGTTGAGCTTGTCGAGCAAGTCGCGGTAGAATCCGGCGATCTGGTGCGGCTCTTTATACTTGCTTTCCGTAAGGGCCAGGCGGAGCGTGAGCAGCGTCGACGGCTCCAGCCGCTCTCCGGTGGCCAACAGATTGTGGAACCCGCGGACCATCAGGCTGGCGCCCACCAGCAGGACTACCGCCAGGGCGATTTCCCCGCCCACCAGCAGATTGCGCAACACATGGCGCCGGCGGGAGCCGGATGCTCCTCGCCCGCCTTCTCGTAAAGCGTCCGTGAGGTTGGGGCGCGAGTTCTGCCAGGCGGGAGCCAGCCCGGCCAGGATCCCGCTAGCCAGCGCCGCGGCCATGGTGAAGCCCAGCGCCCGGCCATCGAGCCGCATCTCGCTCCACCCCACGATGTACCGTTCGATCTCCGGCGGCATTCCGGCGCGCATGAGATTCAGTGTCCAAAAAGCTACCAGCAGTCCCAGGGCGCCGCCCGCCAGCGCCAGCAGAACGCTTTCGGTGACGAGTTGCGTGACGATGCGCGCGCGTCCGGCGCCCAGGGCGGTGCGCACGGCCACTTCGCGGAGCCGGCTGGTGGCGCGCGCAAATTGCAGGTTGGCGACGTTGGCGCAGGCGATCAGCAGCACGAACATCACCGAGCAGAGGATCATGATGAGGTAATTATTGGTCTCCTGGTCAACCAGGTACCGATGCGAGGGCCAGACCGCGAAATGGCGTTTCTTATTGGTATCGGGATAGGCCGCACGCAGCCGCGCGGAAATGTTTTCCGCCTCGGAGATGGCCTGTTCCACGGTGTGGCCCGGCTTCACGCGCGCCGCGGTCTGAATGAGTTGCGCCTTGCGCGAAGTACGCTGTTCGGGCGTGAGCGCCAGGGGCGTCCACAGGTCGACAGCCAAGGGAAACTCATACTTGGGCGGCATAATGCCGACCACCAGGAAATTCTCGTCGTCCAGCCGGATGTTTTTTCCGATAATGGCCGGATCGGCGCCGAAACGGTTGCGCCACAGGGCATCGCTGAAAATCACTTCGCGCTCGCGGCCGGGCTGGTCTTCGCCCGGTTGGAAAGCGCGCCCGCGCGCCGGCTGCACGCCAATGACCGCGAAGAAATTGGCGTTGACGAGAGCTTGCTCTACGCGATCCGGCTCTCCGCCCCCGCCGACGATGTTCGCCAGCCCCTGCTGCCAACTTGTCACGCTGGCGAACGTGGTGCTCTGCTGGCGCAGGTCGTCGATATCCGCGGGCGTAGCGCTGTTAAAGTCGCCCGGATCGTCAGCCCGCTGGCCGATGACTACCAGGCTGTCGAGGTCGGGCAGCGGTATCGGTTTCCAGAGGAGGGCGTCGGCACAACTGAAGGTGGCGGTGGTGGCGCCGATTCCCAGTGCGAGGGTGAGGATCGCGGCAATGGCGAAGGCCGGCGACTTGAGCAGCATCCGGGCGCCGTAGCGGACGTCTTTCCACAGGTTCATTGGGACCTCGATTAACAGCCTGTACGCACGGGAGCGGGGATTAGTTGCAAAAAGCTGCCGCTGCTACTCGTGCTTTTCCAATTGCAACGTGATGGTGCCGATGGTCAACTGCATGCGGACGCGTATCTGTACCGGGAGCCTGCGCTGGTCGTCGGTAAGCCAGACGTAAAGGTGCGCCGGACGGCGGTAGAGGACATTGTTAAAGACGTAGGCTTCGTAGCGTATGGTCTTAAACGTTCCGGCGGAGGTTTTGACCTCCTCACGCTGCTGCGCTTCCACCTTCGCCACTACGCTTTTCTTGCCGTCGGTAAGCGGCATGAGCGCGCTCTGGCCCGGCTCCAGGTTGAGGGTCCGCAGAAAATACATGGCGCCGGCGATTTCGTGTACACACGGCGGGATGTCGGTTTCACGGGCCAGCACCACGGTGTTCTTGAGGCGGTCGCGCTCCAGGTAATCGGCGCGATGGTTGGGGTAGTCGAAGGTGATTTTGGTGTCGCGCTCACGGCTACCCTCCTGTGCGGTGAGTTGCACGGATTGCGCGCACAGTCCCGAGCCCAGGTTGGCGACGTAAGTGTCTTCTACCCGAAAAAGCTTGGAGACCAGGCCCACGGACTCGACTTTCATTTTGATCTGCGCACTGTCGCTGGCCGGGAAAGCCCACTCGACGGTGGTCTTGCCCGCGGTGATGAGGCGCCACTCGATGCTGTATGTCAGGGTTTCGCGCGATGGCAAGGGGTTGCTCTGCGGAAACGCAAGCGGGATGGAAACCAGCAACAGCGACAAGGGCCGCAATGCCATCACACGCCAGTTTCGCAGATGCGGAGCGGCGGGTGCAAACAGACGGCTCCCTCACGCCGGCCGGCGAAGCAGCGGCGTAACGGCGTACTCGACGGACAGGGGATTGGCCATGCGCTTCGAAGCGTCCAGAATCTCGAAGCTCACCATGTTGCCGCCAGCGTCATAGTCCAGGATTACGCCGGGCTTGTCCTGATCGCTTTCCGCAACCGGGGCGTCGCTTAGCAGGACGCTGAGGACGTCTACTTCGGGGTCGTAGATTACTTTCATATGACGCTCCAGTACTTCGAAATCCTGCTGGTTCGGTAAGCCGTGACGATCACAGGCGGCTGCTCATCTTCGTCCACCACGACTCGCAATAGATACATCTTCCCATCTTCGAACAGTAACCGCGACTGGCGAATCCAACGGCCGGATGGGATTCGTCGACAACTCGTTGTTCCGGGTTCTCCGCTACAGCCTGGACCAGCACCAGTGGGATGCCGCGCCGGGCCATCTCCCATTCGGCATGGTGCGAAACGCGGAACTCCATAGCTGGCCTACCGTCCTCCCCCAGGGGCAACTACGATTGTATGCCGCTACTCCCCCGCTGGCAGTTCCCGCACCGAATGGTCCATCCCGCGGGAACATTTGCCGGCAAATGCGCGTCTTGCTGTTGAGATAATACGGAACATATGTCCTCTGCCAAGATCTGGCGCCGTCCACCGGTGCTGCTGGCTCTCTGCCTGGTGTCGGTGGGCGCCGTGGTGACCCTTCTGGGCCGGCTGGCGACGGGGCCGGCCGTGGCCCTCAAGCGCGTGGAACTAAGCAACGAGGTAGGCGCCAAGGCCTACCCGGCGTTTGCGCCCGACGGCCAGCGCCTGGCCTATAGCGCGCGCGCCACATCGTCCAAAGACGAGACCTTCC
>CAZARO010000118.1:0-9851 GCA_964487165.1 uncultured Solibacteraceae bacterium
GACTGGCGCATCAACCGCGCACGCGTGGCCCCCAGCGAGAGCCGCACGGCGATTTCCTTCTGCCGCGCAGCGCCGCGCGCCAACAGCAGGTTGGCGACATTGGCGCACGCCGCCAGCAGCACCAGCCCCACCGCTGCCAGCAGAATGGTGAGCGGCGTGGCGAAATCCTCACGCAGATCGGAGAGACCTACGCCGCCTTCGCGCACCTCCATGTGCTGGTCCATCGCGGTCTTGCGAAAGGGCGCATTCTGATTATTCCCGTAGAGCGCCGTCAAGTGCTGCTGCAGCAGAACCTGCATCGCGGCTTGCACCTTGCTGACGGGCACTTGCGCATGCCTGCGCCCCACGATCCAGAGCCAGTACTGCCCCGGATTGTTGATATCCGTGTCCGCCATCATGGCCGGCGCCCACAGATCGGGGTGGTGGTCCACCTCTACGCCGCGGAAACCGCGCGCCGCCACGCCGATCACCGTCAGCCGATCGTTGTCTACCGTGACCGTCTGGCCCAGCACCGCCGGGTCGCCGCCGAACCGCCGCCTCCAGAAATCGAAACTCAGGACCGCCAGCGGATGGCCCTTCGGAATGCGATTATCGTCGTCGGTGAACAGCCGCCCGATGGCGGGCGCCACACCCAGCACGGCGAAATAATTCCCCGTCACCATCTCCACTTGCGCCTTCTCCGTGAGGCCGCTATTGCCGGCACGGAAGCTCGATTTGTTCACGCCGGTGCGGCCCACCACGCCGCTGAAGAGGTCGGTGCGCTGGCGAATTTCCCGATAGAGCGGATAGGAACAGAATCCGCGCCCCCACCCGCCGGTGCGATAGAGCGAGACCAATTGCTCGGGGTGCGTGACCGGCAGCATGCGCAGCAGCAGCGCATGGTACATCGAGAAAATAGCTGTGTTGGCGCCGATTCCCAGAGCCAGCGACAGCACCGCCGCCGCCGTAAAGCCGGGATTGCGTTTGAGCCCGCGCAAGGCATAGCGGACGTCCTGCA
This sequence comes from uncultured Solibacteraceae bacterium, assembly GCA_964487165.1. GTDB lineage: Bacteria > Acidobacteriota > Terriglobia > Bryobacterales > Bryobacteraceae > PALSA-129. The sequence goes on from CAZARO010000118.1 coordinate 998, forward strand.
CCGCCGTCTCGAGCCACGGAAAACCGCGCGTTTCGCGGTAGACCTCCGCGGTCTGCGCCACCCCTCCGAATTCGCGCCGCGCGGCCGCGTGCGCCGCCGCCGCGCTCATGCCCCGCTGCCGGAATTCCTCTTCCTGCATGGCCAGGTGCGCGGCGATCTCCTCGTCGAGATCGCGATCCAGGCGCGCGCGGTGAAAAAGTGCCGCCAGACGCTTCCAAAGAGTGAGCATGGCATTCTCCTATTCCGCCGGCCGCAGGAAGCGCGCCATCAGCGCCACAGTGCGCTCCCAGTCTTGCGATTCCCGCTCCACTTGCCGCCGCCCGGCGCGCGTGAGCTCGTAGAATTTGGCTCGCCGGTTGCTCTCCGACGTGCCCCACGCGGACCGCACCCAGCCGCGCTGCTCCAGCCGGAGCAAGGCGGGGTAGAGAGTGCCCTGGTTTAGGTCGAGAACGCCCTTGGAGATCTGTTGAATGCGCTTGGCCAGCCCGAACCCGTGTTGCGGCCCCATGCTTTCGAGCGTACGCAACACCATCAGGTCGAGCGTGCCTTGCAAGATATCGGTTTTCGCCGTTCCTGTAGACATCCAAAAGAAGAGTAGCGCTGTTCCTTTAGAATGTCAACAGGTGAGCGCGCGGGTTCGCGTGGGTTGAGGCCCGCGCCACCGGTAGAATGTCAACAGGTGAGCTCGCGGGCTGAAGCCCGCGCCACCGGTGGGGTGGGCTTCAGCCCGCCAGTTAGGTCCTGCCGCTAGTCGATGCGGAAGGAGCCGGATACCTGGACCGCGGCTTCCTGCTCTTCCACTCCGCGGACCTCGGCCCATCGCGGCCCGCGATGGAGCAGGGGCGCCAGCTCCGCCAATTTCCCGGCGGGGCCGGCAGCGTAAACCTCCACCCGGCCGTCATCCAGGTTGCGCGCGTATCCCGTGAGGCCCAGTTCGGACGCTACGCGCTGCGCAAAGTAGCGATAGCCCACGCCCTGCACGCGTCCGCGTACGTACCAGCGCCGGGCCTCCAGGTGCTTGGCTGCCATTCGCTGGTGAGAATACCACTACTTGCGGCGTACCTCCAACTGCACGGGACGCGCCACGGCGTTTACTTCCGGCTCGTAGTATTCATACGCTCGCGACGGGAAGGTGCGCGCGCGAATGGGATACTTGGCGCGCAGGCGGAAGCGCAAGCTGACCGTGTCGCCCGGCGCGAAGGAATCGAAATAGAGAATCGCCTGCGTGGCCGTCAGGCTGAATTTCTGCAAGCGGCCGCTCTTGCGCGCGGCGCTCTTCTCCTGGTAATCCTGCAGATCTTCACTCAGCAGGTCGAAGCCGGGCGGAATCCCCAGGTCCACCATCACCATGTTGGCCGCCTTCGACAGATTGTTGCGCACTGTCGCGGTGGCGGTGGCGATATCGTCCTGCGCGAGCTGCGACCGGTCGTACGCCACGTCGATGGAGAGCGGCTCGGTGGCCGGTTTGGCGTCCCACGGCAGGAAATAGCTGCCCACCACCTGGTAGGCCAGCGCGCCCTTACCATCGAAGCGGATGGCGACGGCGTTGTGCCCCTGCAGGTCGGCGGCCTTGAAGACGAATTGATGCAGCAGGTCGTTGTTCTCCGGCGTCAGCTCCAGCTTCTGCGCCGGCTTGCCGTTGAGTGAGAGCTCCAAGGTGCCGCGCACGTCGGCGGAACCTTTTTCGGTGGATAGCAGCACCGCGCGCAGCGCCATGATGGTGGCCTGCGTGGTGCCCCAAGTGCCGCTGGCGTCCTTCTTGGCGGCGATATAGGCGAGCGCCTTCGTCGCGACGGCCGATTCCTCTCCCCACTTGAGCAGCGCCTGCGCGGCCAGCCCCGTGGTCTCCACACTGGCGCTGGCGCCGCGGCCATAGACGCCGGTCTCCTCGGCTGTCCACGATGTCTGTTCGTTCCCGGTGCGCGCGGCCTCCAGCAGAAGCCCCATGGCGCGCCCCGCGAAAGCACGGTCCTTGTTATAGTCCACCGCGAAATTGGCCAGCACCGCCAGCGTATAAGCATCGCTCGCGCCGTTCATGTGCTGCTCGACATACTGCCGCGCCTTCTCCACCGCCGGGCCCTGGTAGCCGGTATTTTCGAGCGACCAGGCGAGGTACGCGGTGATGCGCAGCACGTCGGAGTTATAGCGATTGGTGGCGCCTTCGTTGATGAATTGCGTGTCGGGCTTCCAACTCCCGTCGGGCTGCTGTTGCGACGCGAGCCACTGCTGCGTGCGGCGGATGACGTTCGCGTCCACGTCGTAGACCTTCGCCATATCGGAGAATTCCATCAGGCCGTACGCCGTCAGAATCTTGTTGGCGGGCGCCTGGCCGAACCACGAGAAGCCGCCGCCAGGCACCTCGAAGGTCAGCAGGCGCTGGTATCCGTTAGCGATAAAGCCTTCGGCTTTGGCGTGGACTTCGGGCGTGAGCTTCTTGGTGCGCTTCATGTAATCGAGCGCCAGCACGTTAGGGTAGGTGCTGGACGAGGTTTGCTCGAAGCAGCCGCCGGGCATGCGCAGGATGCTGTCCATGCCTTCGATCACCTGGCTCAGCGGTCCGGGGTAGAGGCGCACGAGGACCTTGCTGGCGTCGGGGATGGCGGCGGAGGGGAAGTCGATGGCGTGCTCGACGGAGCTCTCCAGGCGGCCGTTGAACACCTCGGTCTGCTCGCGGCCGTTGGGGACGACCTCGATTTCGCGCACCAGCACATCGGCGCGGGAGACGCCTCCGGTCATGCGTGCGGCGAGCGTCAGCTTGAATTTGCCGATGCGCCGGGCTTCCAAGGTGAATTGCGAAGCGCCCACGCGTCCCGATTCCACGGCCACGGTCTTCTCGGGGACATCGGAGACGAGCGCGTACCAATCTTCGGGCTGCAGGCGAAGTTTGACGTCGCCATTAGAGCCGGAATAGTTGTAGAGGGCCACGGGGATGGAGACGCGGTCGCCCTGCGTAAGAGTGACGGGCAGGTCGAGATCGGCGAAGAAATCCTGGAAGACTTTGAGGCTCGACGTGCCGCTGCCGAGGGCGCCATGGGTGGTGGACGCGAGCATGGCCATGTGCCAGGTGGTGATGGAATCGGCCATGGGGATGGCGATGGTGGCGGCGCCGTTCTGGTCGGTGATGATCTCGGGGTTGACGTAGAGCGACTCGGGGAACCAGGAGCGCACGTGGGGCGCAGGTTCAGCGTGCTCCCCTCCTACCCCCTTCCACCTGTCCATGATCATTTGGACGTTGCCGCCGACCTTGAGTCGAGCGGCGTCAAACTGCTTAAGCACAGGTGGCGGGGGCGCCGAGGGCACACCGCCTATAATGCCGCCAATCACGCCGCCCACCGCACCGCCAGCGACGCTACCCACGCCCCCGCCATGGCCGGCACCGAAGTTGCCCTGAAGGTTGATCACGCGCTCAACCGTGGTCACCTCGACGCTCTCGGTCGCCAAACCAACTGCGAGACTCGCGGAAAGCACCGCGCGATCCCGCGCCTTCAGAGCCAGTTCGCACGAGGCAAGTCGAAATCCCGCGCTCACTACCTCGACTTTGTATTCGCCCGGCAGCACGCCCGAGAAGTGAAACTGCCCGTCGGAATCGGCGTGCGCTGTGATCGCCTTTCCGGTGCTCGATCGCGCATTGACGATGGCACCTCCCACGGCCGCGCCAGTCACGTCCAAGACGGTCCCGGCTATTTCCGCCAAGCCGTTGAACGCTCCGCGATCGTGCTCCATGCTGACGTCGATGCCACCGCCCGGGCCGGGATGGCGCAGCACCTTGCCGGTGTGTACCTGCAGGTAGACCGTCATATCGTCGCCGTCGTCGAAGCTCCTGTCCGGGCCGGCGCTGTGCAACATGAACTGGTCCCGCAGCATCCACGCCGGGTGATCCAGCCGCATATTGCTGCCCCAGGCGTCGCGCACCAAAGGGTCGCCCGATGCCTCCAGCCGGGTCATCAATTCCGGCAGCGCTCCCGCGTCGGGATTCTGCGCGTACGTGCGGGAAAGTTGCTCCGCCAGTTTGCCGGCCTGCTCCCGATAGCGTGCCGCGTAGCGGGTGTAGTATACGCCGTAGCGTGTCATCGGCAGCGTGCGGCCGAACTCCCGATCGAAGCTATTCGTACGCGCGATCTCCGTGGCGGCGAACAGCGCGCGCCCGGCCAGATCGCGCGCGGCATCGGCGGTAGTCACCACTTCCGGCATGCCGATGGAGTGGATCTCATACCGCGGCTTCATGACCTCCTGTTCGAGATAGAAGAAGACCTTGGCGAAGCCGGGCTGCTTCTCGGCCAGCGCGAAGACGGCTTCGTCCACCACTTGCAGGCCGAGCGCGGCGCGCACGCCTTCGCCGCGCGCATTGGTCACGCGGAAATGGATGCGCGCGTCGTCGCCCGGTTTGTAGACCGCGGCGTCGGCGGTGGCTTCGATCTTCAACTCGTCGGCCGGCTCCACGAAGGCCAGGCGATGGTCCGCTACCGGGCGCGCGTCGCGTCCAATCAGGTAGGCGTTGAAATCCACCGTGCCGGCCAGTTCGGGCGTGGCCGTGAGGGTCAACTCCGCCTGGCCGTTGGCCAGATCCAGGTCGCGCGTGAGCACCGTTTGCCCATCTTTCACCACGTCGACGTACGCGTTGCCGCGTTGGCGCGTGGAAAAAACGTGCAGTAGGATGCGGTCGCCGGCGCGGTACACGGCACGCTCGGTGCGCAGCAGAATCTGGTCCGCGCCGCTGCGGGCATCGAGTTGGCGCGTCACCGTGGCCTGGTTGCCGGCCTTATCGCGCGCCTCGATGTCCAGCGTCTCCGCTCCGCTTCCCGCGCGCAAGTGGATCACCGCGACCCCGCCCGTGTCAGTAGCCGCACTCTCTCCCCGCGCCGTGATTTCCGTTACCGCCGGCTGCCCGTCCGGGTAGGAGGTGACTATGAAAACCTGGTTCTCGAGCCCGGGCACCAGCATTCCGCCCTCAGGCACCGCGGTGATGAGGATGGGCTGCTCGCTCACCGTAATCGGCTCGCCGCGCGATTCCGCATGGCCGGCCGAATCCTTCACCGTGGCTTCCACCAGCACTTGCGCGGCGCCGCGATTCAGCGGCCGGCCGGCGAAATACGCGGGCAGTTGCAGGTCGAAATGCCAGGCCCCTTCGCCATCCGTCTTGCCGCTCACCGTGCCCGCCTGGAAGACGTCCACGTCCATGCCGGAGGCCTTCACGGTGACTTCGCCGCCATCCACCGTCTTGCCGAAGAAGTAATTCGCGTGTACCGTGCCGGTAACGTGGTCGCCGGGCCGATAGCCGTGCTTCGCCGTTCCTTTATCGGCGAGTTCCAGCGCGACCTTGAACTTCGGCAGCACGTAGCGCTCCACGTTGAGGGCCAGTTCGGCGGTGGTCCTGGGCTCCATGGAAGCGCGCAGATGATAGGTCCCGAGATTGACTTCGTCCGCGAGGGTGAAATCCGCCGAGGCGATGCCGAACTCATCGGTTTGCGTGGCTTTCTTAAAGACTTTATTGCCGCGCGAGTCTTCTACTTCGAGAGTCAGCTGGCGCCTGGCACTGGCCTCATGCGTCGACCGGTCGAGCGCCAGGGCCCGCGCGTGGATGGTCTGGCCGGGCTGATAGATGGGCTTCTCGGTAGTTAGCAGGATCTGCGCCTTGTCTTCCAGGCGCACCGGCTGGGTCAATTCGGTCGAGCCTATCTCGGTATCCACTACATAGCGCAAGGTGTAACTGCCCACTAACCCGGCCGGAAAGCGGAATTGCGCTTCCGCTGTGCCGCGCGGATTGAGCCGCCCCTTATAAAGCACCTGGGACTTCTGGCCGGAAGTCACCATCTCGATCTGCACCGAGCCGGCACCGGCGATCGCCTGATTGTTGGAATCGGTGACGATCACGCGCACCGCCGCCGGTCCGCCGGCGAGATACGATTGCTGTCCCAGCACGTGGACCACCGGTGTCCGCAACATCTGCGAGAGCGACTCGATGCCCTCGATGGGGGTCTCGCGCGGATTCCCGTAGGTAAAACGATAGCGCACGCGGTGCCACATCAGGTCCTCGATCGCGAGCGGTGTACTGAGCTTTATCTCTTCCTGCCAGGTGCCGTGGCCCTGGAGTACGCCGATGCTTTTTTCCGCGTGCCCTACGAGTGTATCTTCGGGATCCAGAATATCTACGGTAAGTTGCCCACCGCCCGCGTGCGCTGCGGCGTAAGGAATATTCACCCGCAGGGTGCCGTGCGAGTAAGTGGCCCCAGCGGAACGGTCACCTGCCGGGCCCGCCTGATAACTTCTTACGGCCACTACGGTAATAGCAGTCGCGAGGATACTGAAAAGCACTGTCCTTTTAAGTGTCGGCACAACGATCCTCCTAAACAACGACACGAGTTCTGCGCCACATCATCAGTGCTGACGGATAAGACTCCGGGAACGTTCAAATAGTTCCCGCCAGCACTTGCATAGCCAACGCTGATGAGGTATGTCGCGGCGAGGGAATTACTTTCAGGAATTAGCGGTTGACGAGCACACTGTAGCGTGTCGGCTACAGGCGAGGGCGAACCCACGATGTCCCTTCGGGACATGGAAGTCAGGAGTCAGAAGCGCCCCTGCGGGTCCGTGAAGTCAGAATGAAGGCACGTGCACGCGCAGGCTGACATGGCGGTTTCGGCCCAGCGGCGAGTTCCGCTTGCCCTCATCGTGCGGAATGGCGATACCAACCGCGGGTGCGGCTCTCCGGTTCACTGTCCCCGGCGCCAGCTTTTATTCTGTCTTCTGACTTCTGACTCCTGACTTCTATGTCCCGAAGGGACCTCGAGGGCTTCGCCATCGCGCTCGGCTTTGGCCTTTCGTGGGGCAGCCAATCCTGGCTGCAGGCCGGCTTTCAGCCGGCCCCTCTGTCGCGAATCGGACTTTTTCGGGCTTTGCTGCACGATGCCTGCGAGGCACGAAGCCGGAGAAAATACTTGCGCACTCGTGAGTGGTCTGTTCCGATTCAGCGGCGGCCTGAAAGGCCGCCTGCAGGCACGATTGCCTGCCCCACCCTTCTAGCCGACTGCACGCATGAATGGCCAAAGCCGAGTCGAGGGCTTCGCCCTCGCTACAGTTCCGTCGGCCTTCTTTTGTGCCAGTCGGTGCGAGCCTGGAACTCGCGGCCGATCGACAGGAGCAGATTTTCCGCTAATGGTGCGCCCACCACCTGCAACGCGACCGGCAGATTGTCGGCGAACCCGCAGGGCAGTACCAGCGCCGGAAGACCGGCCAGATTGCCGGCCTGAATGATCCCTTGCAGCCCCGGTGCGGTGCCGGCCGGAGGTTGGAATCCGCCGCGGTCGAGCGGCTGATCGAGCTTGCTCGCCGGGCCCGGCCGTCCCGGCGCCACGAGCGCGTCCACCTGCGTGAACAACCGCGAAAATTCCTCCTGGATCGTCCGCCGGATCCGCATCGCCTTCAGATAATCCTTGGCGGGGACTTCCAGGCTCGCCTTGAGCCCGGCGATCTGCGCCGCGTCGGCCAGTTGGTCCACTTTCCCGCTGGCGATCAGCGGTTCGAAAATCGACGCCTGCTCCGCCGCCAGGATGGTAGACAGAATCGGACCGTACGGAAACTGCGGCAGCTTCGTTTCCACCAGCGTGACGCCGGTCTCTTTGATGGCCGCGAGCGCCGCCTGGAAGGCCGCGCGCGCCGGCTCCTCGGCGCGATCCGCAAAGTCCACCGCGGCGTAACCCACCTTCAAATCTCTCAGCGGACGCGCGTATTGCGGCGTGTAATAGAAGCTCGTGCCGGCCGAGCCTGGATCTTTTCCGTCGCTCCCCGCGATGATCTGCAGAATGCGCCCGCAATCGTCGGCGGTGTGCGCGAACGGTCCGATCTTATCGAGCGTCCAGGAAAGCGCCATGGCGCCGTGCCGGCTCACCAGCCCGTACGTCGGCCGCAGCGCCGTCACTCCGCAGTACGATGCCGGCGTGACAATCGACCCCGATGTTTCCGACCCGAGCGCGAACGTCACCAGTCCCGCCGCCACCGCGGCCGCCGATCCGCTGGACGATCCGCCCGACCACCGCGTGCGGTCCCAGGGATTCAGCCCCGGGCCGGTCAGCGATGCCGAGGCAAAGCGATACCCGCCGCCGCCCGCCAGTTCCACCATCGCCAGCTTTCCGATGAGCACCGCGCCCACCGCGTCCAGCTTGTCGACTACCGTGGCGTTGAAATCGAACACTTGCCCGGCGTATGGCTTGGCGCCCCAGGTGGTCGGCTGCCCTTTATAGCTGAGCAGGTCTTTCACACCGTAGGGGATGCCTTGCAGCGGCCCGCGCAGGCGATCGATCTTGAGGTCCTGGTCGACGGTCTTGGCTTTGCGGTACGCCTCCTGCACCAGGGGCAGCGCCAGCGCGTTGTAGCGCGGGCCGAGCGTCGCCAGTCGCTGCGCAAAGGCGCGCGCCAGTTCCTCCGCCTTGAATTCCTTGGCTTTCAGGCGCGTATTCAGTTCCGGAATGGTGGCGAAGAAAACGTCGTTGGGGACGGCAGCCATGGCGCGCCTCAAGCCTGGAACCGGAAGGCCGGCTCGGTTGCCATGGGCACCTCATGTTGCGCCAGCAGTTCGCTATTGGCCTTGAGCCGTCCGCGCGCGGTCTCCATTTCGTCCGCCGCACCCGCGGCCCGCGGTTCGCTTTGCGGCTTTGCCTGGTCCTGCGCCTGCGGCTTTGCCTGTGCCTGCGTAAGGGCCGTGGCCGAAACCACCGCCGCCAATTGCCGCCGTGTGAGTTTCATTTATGCTCCAAGGCTTCTTCGGCGGCCTTCTGCATCACCGCTCGCGGCGCCGATTCGCCGGTCCAGATTTCGAATTGCCGCACCGCCTGCTCGATGAACATATCGAGCCCCGGCA